>JBARNL010000089.1:0-7361 GCA_049802955.1 Candidatus Angelobacter sp. | reverse complement strand
GCATTCCGCCGGAATCGACTTTGCGGCAGCACACGTCCTGGTCAATTGGCGAAAAAATCTTATGGACCTGGACGGAGAGGGCGCGTGCCTTGGTCTGACGCTCCCGTTGCCGGACAGCCTTTTCCCGCAGCCGGCTCAGGTATTCACTGCCAACGGTGGCGGGAAGTTCTATCTCTTCCATGGCTTCACGCAATGAACCGTCTTTAATCAACAGTTTCAAATGCATTTCCGCTTTGCCTTTCAGCTTGCTTACGCTTTCGGTGAAGCCCTTACGGTTAAGACGAACCGCGCGGCGCAATGCGTCATCGGTATCAAAAACCGTGCCAAAGCGGAATGGCAGAACTGTTGTGCGCTTAAAGCATTCGCTCACCACATGTGCATGCTGGAGGAGCGCTGTTTGACCAAGATCGCCGGTGGGAATGTACTCGCTTACCAGGACGGAAAAGTCCCCGCTGGGGTACGCGAATATCTGGGCGTCTGCTATACCTTTTAAACCTTCTACGGGAACGGGGCGACGAGCGCGAATACCACCTTGAACTGCTTGTTGCTCAACGATGCAGTACGCGTACCATGCCATGAGGGAGCTTCTCCTGTCGGAAAAACATTTAGTGGGCCGGGCGTGAATGTTTAAAAATCGGGCGAAGTTTACTGCGAAGAGCTTCTATTTTAGCGCCAGCAGGTTTTCCGGTCGCATACATGTATCCTAAGCTGAGTCTGGAAGAAATGCAACAGAGACTGTGCAGGGAAACTGAGGAAATCGTGAATTGCCGTTCCCGGCTGGTAAACCTCAAGCCGCGGAAGCCTTGCCCATGGACGGAATTAGGACATGAACCTGTTTGTTTTCTTTGATTTGATTAGCATTTTTTAAGACTGAAACGATGCGGGAAATTTCAGCGCCAGCAAGAGCCAGATAGCGCAGGGCTTCCGGATCATCGGTTCTAGCGGCCGCAAGATAGAGTGCGTTGCGGATAGCGGCCAGCGGGCTATGGATTTCATGCTTCAATTCCTGGATCAAGCCTTCTTTGCTCAGCGCCATGTTCGCACCCCTCCGGATTTAAGCCACTGATAATGCAAGCGGCCGGCCACAATCGAAACGGGCGATTTTGTGCAATCGACCGCAATAAAAGATGTATCGGCATGCCGCGGCTAGGTCCAGTAGTTCCACTCCAGGGTTGGTGGATACCTGCCGTCGGCGGTTCCTACCCTGTACATTTGGCCATCATCAGGTAAAAAAAACAGAGCACTTCCGTAAGTTTCCCTATAGCGCCCTATGGCATCTCACAAGAGGCTGAATGAGCGTGGCAGCCATGAGTTCCCCTAGAAAAATGTTTCCGATGCCGTCCCCCGAACCCGCTGACCTTGGGTCGTCTCCCCCGGAGCGATTTGTGGTCGAGGTGTTCTCAGAACTCCGTCCGGAAACAATCCAGAAGCGCTGGGAAGACGTAAATGTAATCTTGCGCATGAGTATGCTTACCGGGTTGCAAATGCAACTGGAAGCCACGCTCAACCTGCTCTGCGACATGACCGCGGATATGTCATCGTTTGATAAGGCCATGGTTTATTTCTGGGACGAAGGCCGCGAAATGATGGAGTTGCGGATCGCGCGCAACGTGGAAAAACAGACTGGCGCAGAAATTGCCACTGGGAACATCCTGAACTTCTGGTCCATTAAATATGGGCGTCCTTTATTAGTGGAACAAGGCCACAATGCCCAATCCGACGCGCTGATGCAGGTTGTCGGCGCGACTTCCGCGCTGGCGGTGCCGTTGTTTGTCAGCAATCGCGTGATGGGATCGTTACAGCTATTCCGCGCGGGAACGGCTAAACCATTTACCAAGGAAGACGCGCAACTATTATGGATCCTTTCTCTGGTTGCGGAGAACCTGCTCACCCGTGAATATGCGAATGAAGGCCTGCTGCGCTTTGCTTTCACTGACTACCTTACTGGCCTGCGCACGCGCGGATACTTTGAGCAACAACTTGAGCTGGAGTTCAAGCGCGCTGAACGCAAGCAGCAGAAATTTGCCTTGTTGATGATAGATATCGACCACTTCAAGGTGCTAAACGATACCTTTGGTCACCACGTAGGCGACCAGCTCTTGCGCGACGTAACCTCTATCCTGATGAAAGATATGCGTGAAGTGGATACAGTGGCGCGTTACGGCGGAGAAGAGTTTGTAATCATCTTACCGGAAACTACAGAAACCGGAGCCGTGTTTGTGGCGCAACGCCTGCGGCGGGCGGTGGACCAGGCCAAATTTTTTGCCGGGTCACCGCACTCTGTCCAGCACCTTACAATCAGCATTGGCGTGGCGCTTTATGATACCGACGCACAGTTCAAGCGCGACCTGATCGAATTTGCCGATGCCGCTCTTTACGCCGCCAAGCATGCAGGCCGCAATCGCGTGATGTGTTATTCCGAACTGAGCAAGCAAGGGCGCGAAGTTTCATAATGAGTTCAAGTTTTTCTACGGCGCGGCAGCGCGCACAATCCGACGGCACTGGCACTCTGCCACGCTTCACCAAGGCCAAAGTATGGCGCGTGATCCATGCCTGTGAATATGCCCGCGACGTTCTGCCCGTAGTTGAAGGACAGGTTGCAATCGGCATGCGGCCCTTTATTGTTACGCCGCAGGGCGCCGGCACTGCAGAGCTCTATCTTGCCGGCGGCAACCAGGAGCAGCCGCGCTCGCTCTCGCTTCTGCGCTCCTGGCAGGACGTCCGCAACTGGCGCAAATCTCTGCTCGACTGCGCTCCTGAAACTACTTCTGACCTGGTGCATGCGCATTGCTTTGCCGCAGGGATGGCCGCCGTGCGAAGCTGCAGCTGCGTCGTCTATGATCTGGGCGCCTGCATTGAAGAGATGGCCATTTCCGCCGGACTGTGTGAGTCCGGCAGTTGGATGGGACGTTCCTTTCGCGTGGCCGAACAATTTGTCCTTTCGCGCGCAGCGGCCATAATCGTGCATTCACTGGGACTAAAAGAAGCTGCGCTGGAACGCGGTGCGCCGCCCGAGGCAGTCTTTCTTATTCCCGAACCTATCAGCGAAGATAACGAACCTCCAGCGCTTTCCCAGGACATTGACTTTCTTGCTCGACGCTTCGGCTTTGCGCCCGACTCAGTCTCATTCTTCGTTCCGCAGTTTGCTCACGATGCACAAGAGCAGCTTTCACCCGCCGCGGTTTCCGTGCTGGAAGGCTTTGCTCTGGCCAGCAATGAGCTGCCGCAGTTCAATCTTCTGATGGAAGCGCCGGAAAGCGCCCGTAAAGCGATCAATGAGCATGCGTCGCGCCTGGGAATTTCACAGCACGTCGCGCTGGTCCACCAGTTTGACGTGCCCGCAACCATGGAGAGCGCGCATGTAGTAGTGGCCCTGGGAGAACTTCCCGCCGATCCCGTTGCCGCCCGCCAGCCTAATGAAACCTGCTTGAAAAGCCTGTGGCAGGGGAAAACACTGCTTGCCGCCGACGTTCCGCGCAATCGCGACGCCAGCCCTGAAGGCCGCGGCTGCCTATGGTTTGAAGCCGACAACCCGCGCGATCTCGGTTATCGCATGGCCTTCGTCGGGCGCAACCCAGAATTTCGCTCCGCTCTGGGCGCTGCGGGCCGCATGTTCATCTATGAAACGCGCAACTCATCCGCTATCGGCCAGAAATACGACGAAGCTTACCGCTTCGCGGCCAGCCGCAAAAAATCCAGCGGTGTTGGCCCTAACATGGTTCGACTAGAGGCGGCTGAAAACTGGGGATAGCCTGGATTCTTCATCCAGTAGTTTGCGAACTTTTTCTGTGCCTATTCGGTAAATTCCCGCGCTGCCTGATTCCTTCCTTATGTTGAAGCGCGGAATCTGAGATTGCAGCGGTTATAATTCGCTCAAGAAGAAAATAGGGCTTCTACCAGATGGGCGCAGTCACGTTACAATCGGGCGAAGCAACACTCCTGATCGAGACAGGAGGGAAGGAGCGCAGGGTCTCGATCGTCAAATCGCCTTTGACCATCGGACGCGCTGAAGAATGCGATGCCACCATCGCCGATCCCACGATATCCCGTCAACACGCCAAGCTGGTGACCGAAGGCAGTGAATACTACATTGTTGACTGCGAAAGCCGCCACGGCACGTTCGTAAATGGATCACGGTGTGAACGCGCCAAGCTGAAAAACAACGATGAAATTACTTTTGGCGTGACGGGAATAAAGATAGTTTTCCGCCGTGGGAATGCTGCGCCGCACACCACGGATAACTCTACCAACATCCTGCTGTCACGGTTGGTTGCAAAATCCGACACATCCGATCTGGAAAAACTGCGCCTGTTTCTTGAAGCCGCCCGCAGCCTCACCGGCGGCGTAGTGGTGAATGAAGTACTTCGCAACATGCTTGATTATGCCTTGAAGATCACCAAAGCCGAGCGAGGCTTTGTCTACTTGAAGGACGTGAACAAGGGCGGAAGGCCGGTGCTGGCTTGTGGGCTGGACAGCAAAGGAGCGAGCCTGGCGAACGATGCGAAGGTTTCCCATTCCGTGGTGCAGGAAGCTTTGGCCTCAGCAGCCGAGTTCATTACCGGCGACGCACTCAAGCAGCAGGCGCTGGCGGAACGCAACAGCATTGTTCTGAATGAGCTTAGGACGGTCATCGCCATTCCTCTACGCACGCGGCAGCGTGGCGCTTCATCCACTGAGGCGGATGGCGTGCTTTACCTGGACAGCCGCTCCGTCTCGTTGAATCTCTCAGGCGTGAGCCATGAAGTGTTGCGTGCGCTGGCCAATGAATGTGCCGCGGTGCTGGAAAGCGCCAAACTGGTAGCGGCGGAGCAGGCCGCGCTGCAATACCGCAAAGAAATGGACATTGCCGCATCCATCCAGCGGAGCCTGACCTCGGCCTCAAAGGTAGAAACCGATTTTGTCCGGGTGAATGCATGCAGCATCCCGTGCCGCGAAGTGGGCGGCGACTTTTTTGATGTCCACGTTTCGCCCGACGCGGTAACCGTGATTGTGGCTGATGTTTCCGGCAAAGGAATTTCTGCGGCGCTGCTGGCATCAGTGATTCACGGAATGTTTTACGCGCAGATGACCAGCGGCGCGCGGCTGGTGGATGCTGTTGCCTCAGTAAATACATTTCTCTGTTCCCGCGTGGCCGGGCAGAAATACGCTACCCTGCTGGCCGCGCAGCTCAATCGCGATGGAAAGCTAGCACTGGTGAACTGCGGGCACGTTCCGGCCATTCTTGCTCAGGATGGAAAAGTCATCCATGTGGAAGACGGTGACATGCCGGTGGGGCTCATTGCTGAAGTTGATTTCCACGTAATCGAGCGAGAACTGCCCGCCGGTTCGCGGGTTTGCATACTGACCGACGGAATCAGCGAGACAGAAAACGCCGAAGGAGCGGAGTTCGGCACCCATCTGATCGGCGATTTTTTGAGCAGCGATGAACCGATCCGCAAAATTCTGGATGCCGTCCAATCCTTTGGCGGCAACACGGAAGCCCAGGACGATCGCACTTTGGTGGTGTTGGAAAGAATTAAATAGCCGGGTCAATCCAGGGAAACTCAATCCTGAAAGCTAAATGCGGCCTTCACTTTACCCACTTCAATAACGTCGCCAGCAGTTAGTTCGCGTTGGGTGATGACGTCTTCTCCATTGATCTTCAGCCTTGCCTTGCTCTCTGATGGAGAGATGAAATATTTGTTATCGCGTTTGCTGATCAGAGCGGCCGTGGTGGGGGCAAAAAAGCCTTTCAGCTTGATGGAAGCCATGTTCGATTTGCCGATCATCGTCATCTTGCCGGTAAGAACGTATTTCGCCTGATCGGTTTTTCCTTCCAGTATGTTCAGCAGACCGATGCGGTCTTTGGCACCAACAAATGGATCTGACATCCAGGCGGGCCGTGAAATTCCCAGCGGCCCAGATCCCGCCGAAGGGCCGCTTTTATCCGCAAGCTTTTCGCGGGCCTGTTTTGTATCCAGCACCATGGTGGCTTCAAGTTTTGGCGCGGATGGTCCGGCCTTGACGGCGGCAACGGCAAAGTTTGGCACCGAGCTTTCATGCTTGAATTCCACCAGATGCTTCCCGATCTTTACCTGGTCGCCGTTCTTCAGCGTCGCCTTGCCCACGCGCTCATTGTTGACGTAAGTCCCATTGAGCGACCCGAGGTCCTCCACAATGTAATGGTCTTTTTCCCAGGTGATCCTGGCATGGTGGCCGGAAACGGCAAGATTGTCTATTTGCACGCTGTTATCCGGCAGGCGGCCAATGGTGGTTGCCGCCTGCGACAGAAAGACCTCTTTTAAAACCTGGCTATTCTGTTCAAATTTCAAATAGAGTTTTGCCATTGCGGGCCTCCGAAAAACAGCTTACCCAAAATTTTTTGATACCAGGGCCGGTCCACGATCCGCACCAGCAAGCAAGTAATGTTGTCATCGCCGCCAAATTCCCTGGCCTTTTTTACCAATTCACCGCAAGCCAGTGGCAAGCCGCGCGGCCGTTGCACGATCTTCAGAATGTCTTCTTCGGGCACATAACGCGTAAGTCCGTCTGAGGCCATTATCAGAATGTCGCCGGGGAGCGTAACCAGATCTTCAATATCGGCCTCAACCACTTCTTCCGCGCCCAGCGCGCGCAGGATAATGTTCTGCATCTCCGATTGCTGCGCCTGCTCCACAGTGATATATCCCCGCCGCACCTGCTCCATTACCAGCGAATGGTCCTGCGTGAGCTGCTGAATTGTGCCTTGGCGAACCAGATAAATCCTGCTGTCGCCCACGTTGGCGATAGCCAGCGAGTTTCCCCGTACCAGAGCAGCAACAATGGTCGAACCCATCCCGTTGCGCCCGCTGTGTTGCTGCCCAGCCTGGAAAATTGTCTTGTTTGCCAGTTGGATTGCCGTGGCGAGGCTCTCCGCTCCGGAAGAACCGTTTTGTCCATTGAGTGATGGCTTTGCGACATCCGGAGGCTGGGTTCGAAAATAGTCCAGAAGAATATCTACACCCATCTTGCTGGCGACTTCGCCGGCGGCTTGCCCGCCCATGCCGTCACAAACCACAAAGATGCCATGGCGCGAATCGAAGCCAAAATTGTCTTCGTTGTTCGTGCGCACGCACCCGACGTCGGTTTTGCCGGCAACTTCCACCGCAAGCGCCATATGTGGGTCCCGTGTCTGAACCGCTGAACTTCCTCTAATTGTTCCGTTCGAAACCATTATCCTGTTTTCAAAGCAATTTTGGGGGAATTCAATATTGCCGGAGGAGATTCGCGCGCCTAAGTTCTATGTCGCTTCGCTCCAACCCGCTCAGCAGCTTCGCTTGATTGAACGCGTTGATGCTCCTGTAGCAGCGGGCTCGCCGCGTGGTCGGGCTCGCCCTTTCTTT
>JBARNL010000088.1:0-2768 GCA_049802955.1 Candidatus Angelobacter sp. | reverse complement strand
CTTTTGGGCTGTGTTCAGCGGCATTACGACAAAGTCATCCTGGTCCTGACCCGTTGCAGAGAAGCCTTTGCCCTGGAGCACGCCGATTACTTTGAAAGGCACTGAATTAACGTTGATGGTTTTGCCGATTGGATCTTCGTCCTCAAACAGAGTGGCTGCTACGGTCTGGCCCAGAACACAGACTGGTGCGTTCCGTTCCATGTCCTCTTGCGTGAAGGCCGCGCCCAGGCGGAGCTCCCATTTGCGGATTTCAAAATACTCCGGGCTTACGCCCCTATATTGGGTGCTCCAGTTCAGGTTGCCGTAGACTACCTGGATGCGGCCGTCCACATTCGGTGAAACACTCTTGACGCCGGGAACTTGATCCAGAACAGCCTGACCATCTCCCACCATTAAGGTCTTGGTTCCACGACTGCCAATACGGACTCCGTTACGCGCCCGGCTGCCTGCTTCAACCCAGATGAGGTTGTCCCCGACTTTGCCGAGCTGGTCTTCCACGCGGTTGGAGCCTGCATTGCCGACAGCGACGACACAAATAAACGAGCCCACGCCCATGATGATTCCCAGCATCGTTAACAAGCTGCGAATGCGGTTGCGAATCAGCGCCTGTAGTGCCTCCCGAATTATGGTGCTCAAAGACATGAATGGTGAAACTCGCTCTGCTCACTCGTAGCGCAAGGCCTCAATCGGATCGAGACGTGCTGCTTTCCGAGCCGGATAAAAGCCAAAGAAAATTCCAATGGCCATTGCAATCGCCGCAGCTCCGGCGATAGCTTCACCGGAAACCAGAATCGGCCAGCCGGCGGTTGATGCGATCAAAAGAGATGCAGCTACACCTGCCGCAATCCCAACAGCGCCGCCAAGCAAGCTCATAACAATGGCTTCTATTAAGAATTGCCGCTGAACATCGCCTTCTGTTGCGCCAATCGCCATGCGGACGCCAATCTCGCGGGTACGCTCCGTGACCGAAACCAGCTGAATGTTCATGATCCCAATGCCACCAACTAGCAGCGAAACGAGCGCAATTGACGCCAGTAGTCCGGTCATTACCTTGCTGGCCTCTGAGGCCAGGTCTGCCATGTCCGCAAGATTGCGGACAGTGAAATCATCCGGTTGGTCGCCGCGGATGCGGTGGCGGTCACGCAGCAGCATATTAATCTGCTGCTGTGCGGCATAACTACCGGAGCGGGACTTGGCAGAAATCATGACGAACCGTAGCCACGGCTGTCCTGTGATTTTTTTCTGCAGAGTTGTGAGAGGCACAATAATCGTGTCGTCCTGGTCTTCACTCATCGCGGGCGACTGGCCTTTAGCGACCAGCACACCCACTACGAGGAAAGGCAAATTGCCGATTCGGATGGTTTTTCCCACGGCTTCCGTTGCGCCAAGAAGGTTCTTTCGCACGGTTTCACCAATGACTGCCACATTGGCAGCAGTGGTTACATCATCCTCTGTGAAACTCACGCCGCTCTGGAAAGGCCACGTGCGAATGTCAAAGTATTCCGGTGTCGTGCCGGTAATGCGTGTTCCCCAATTATTGTTTTCGTAAACCACCTGAGCTGTCGTCTGTGTGCCTGGAGCGGCTGCAGCAACAGCAGGACATTCTTTCAACATTGCGGCAACATCTGCGCCCACCAATGTTTTTGTCGCCCCCCACCCAAGGTTCAGACCTCCGCGATTGACAGAGCCTGAGCTGACAAAGAGCAGGTTCGAACCCAGGTTCGCGATTTGGCGTTGCACCGTCTGATCAGCACCTTGGCCAATGCCGACCATCGCGATGACCGCGCCCACGCCGATGATGATCCCCAACATCGTCAGCAGCGAGCGCATTTTGTTGCGCGCAAGAGCCCGAAAGGCCACTCGCAATGTGGAAAGCAAATCCATAAAATCTCAGTCTTCCAAAGTCGGCATCGTCTTTAGGGTTTCAGCGGCAATAGCGCGATCCCGAATGGCCTCGTCGCGCCGAATCCTGCCATCCCGGAAAACAATACTGCGCCTGGCAAATTGAGCGATATCGTGCTCGTGCGTGACCAGGATGATAGTAAGGCCTCTGTCATTGAGCGATTGAAATATTTCCATGACTTCGACGGAAGTACGGCTGTCAAGATTCCCGGTCGGTTCATCGGCCAGCAGGATTGAAGGCCGGTTCACAAGCGCCCGCGCTATCGCGACCCGCTGTTGCTGGCCGCCAGACAGCTGTGACGGAAAATGATCCATCCGGTCTCCCAGACCTACCATCTCAAGCGCATCAATGGCTCGCTGATGTCGTTCTGTTTTGTTTATCTGGGCATAAAGAGTGGGCAGCTCGGTATTCTCAAGCGCGGTTGTCCGTGCCAGCAGGTTAAATCCCTGAAAAACGAATCCAAGCTTGCGGTTGCGTATGCCGGCTAGCTGCCGCTTTTCCAGCACGGACACATCCGTACCTTCGAGCAGATACCGGCCCGAACTGGGCTTATCCAGACAACCAAGGATGTTCATGAAGGTGGACTTACCGCTGCCGCTTGCGCCCATGATGGCCACGAATTCTCCACGCCTGATCTCAAGGCTTACCCCTCGCAGCGCATGGACCTGGGTTTCACCCAACTGATAAATCTTGTGGATGTCCTCAACCTCAATGACGGGTTCCTCGCGCTTGCTCTCTGGCGTTGCTAGCCCAGAAACTCGCGAGTTGGCTTGTTGTGTGCTCATCAGTAATTCTGCTATCGTCCGCGCGGAGCTCCTGGACCGCCCGGCCGGGGAGCAGTAGCGGCTGATCCACGACCCTGAGC
>JBARNL010000087.1:0-9248 GCA_049802955.1 Candidatus Angelobacter sp. | reverse complement strand
TAAGTTTTGTAAATGCAATTCGTCCCATTCGGCGGAAAAGGCGCGTTCCTGCCTGTGATTTAAGGTTTTTGCCGGTATTTCCTGCCTGTTCACCCCTTAGATTCGTCTGGTTTTAGCTGATTGTTTCAGGCTGACAGCTGTCCTATAATCGGCATCCTCTGGCAGTTTTCTTGAAGCTCAGGTGGGATAAAAGGTGTTTGGCCTTCAGTGAGGTGGCGGAAGCCGCCGGAAGCTGATATCTAGAGTGTAACCCGATGAAAAAGCACCTATTTACCATCTTGATCGGCGCCGCGTCGATGGTAGCTAGCAGCCCAGCACGAGCCCAGAACATCGTTGCCACTCACGATGCTTATGGCCACACGATCTGGGTTGCCAGTGACGAGGCCAAGCCTCAATCCGAAACGCCATCCGTTCCTAAAAACCAGAAAGCCCAGCAGACAGCGACCGCAACCTCGGCGCAGCCTGCTTCGCCAGCTGCAACAGATGCCGCGCCTTCACGCTATAGCGGCTTGGTTTACTGGAGCCACAAGGAACATCGCTGGGTACCAGTTCCTCTGGCGAGTTCCGCCACCATGAAAGCGGCCCGCAGCGCCGCCCGCGAAGTGAATGACATGGTTGCGGTGCCCTTCAGCAGCAGTGACAGCCGCGCGCTGAAACATGCGCGTCCGGTCGATCTCAAATCGGCAAACCTGACGGAGACGCGTCCCATTGACTCAGTCACTGTGGACAAGGCGATTGATGCGGCGGCGGAGCGGCATGGCGTGGATCCAAACCTGGTACGCGCCGTGGTGAAGGTGGAATCAAACTTCAATCCGCATGCGGTTTCAAGCAAGGGCGCCATGGGGCTGATGCAGCTCATGCCGTACACGGCGAAATCGCTCAACGTGGAAAACGCGTTTGATCCGGGCCAAAACATTGACGCCGGAGTTCGCCACCTGAAGAGCCTGCTGGAAAACTATAATGGCAACGTGGAACTCTCGCTGGCGGCCTATAACGCCGGAAGCGGGGCGGTAAGAAGGAGCGGAGGCGTTCCTCCCTTCCGCGAAACGCGTGACTACGTAAGGAAAATCACGGAGCTTTACCACGGAGCGGCCCTGCGCCCCCGCCTGGTGGAGACCCGTGACGCGGATGGTCACCGCGTATTTTCCAACAACGAATAAAGCGGCTTCGGGTTTATTCTGTAAGGTGCTTTGAAATAGCGGTAATGAACATCGGACCCAGAACTCTCACGCGGAAAACGTTTGCTTGCGCACTGGCCTGCCTTTTGCTGGCGCCGGTGAGCACTTTTGCGCGCACCGTGGCGCAGAAAAAGCAGACTGCGCGTGCCCAGTTAGAAACCGCGGAACGCCTGCGCGACTCCCTTGAAAGCAAGCCGGAAGCGCAACGCACCCGCAAAGATTTCCAGAAGGTAATGGACGCCTACCGCAAGGTCTATTACACCGCGCCAAGCCTGGCCAAAGCCGATGTGGCCGTGCAAGCCGTGGCGGAGTTGCTGGAAGACCAGGGCCGTCTGCTGAATGATCCTAAAAGCTTTAAAGATGCGATTGGCCAGCTGGTCTTTTTGCGCCGCGAATATCCCGGCAGCAAGTTCCGGGCGGAAGCGCTATTCACGATTGGCGAAATTTATCGCGATGACCTGGATGACGCCAAACAAGCCAAGGCCACATTTGAAGATTTTGTAAAACGCTACCCCGGCAATTCCCGCGCGCAGGAAGCGCGCAAAGCCATTGCCGAGATCGATAATCCATCCGCTGCCAAAAGCCCGTTCCAGGCCAAAGCGCCCCGGCAACGCGCAGGTCGGCAGAAGAGTTTGCGCGCAGCCGAAGACGCTCCTAAACCTCCGGTTGCCGATGACACGCCAGATGTTCCGGCGCAGCCGCAACAGCAGGACGCAGCTGTCGTAAGCAGCGATTCGCAGCCGCATCGCCTTCCGCGGCTCACGGGCATACGGCACTGGTCCACCGGAGATTACACGCGCATCGCCATTGATCTGGAGCAGGAAGTAAAGTACCAGTCCGGACGCGTGCCGCATCCTGACCGAATCTTCTTTGATCTTTACGGCACCAAGCTGGCCCCGGAACTGGTGGGCAAGAGCTTTGAAGTGGACGCTGGATTCCTGCACAAGATCCGCGTGGCGCAATACAAGCAGGGCCTGGCCCGCGTGGTGCTGGATGTGGACGACGTGGCTGAATACTCAGCGTTCTTGCTGCCCAATCCTTACCGGCTGATTATTGATATTCACGGCAAGCTGCCGCCAAACAAGCTGGCGAAGAATAAAGAACCCAAGAACACGCCACAGGAAACCAAACCGTCCGCGCCCGAGAGCAAGCCTGCAACGGCCGACGATGACTCAGGGCAGGACGTTACAGTTACCAGCGTGAAGCCGGCGGAGAATAACCCTTCTTCGTCGACACCGACAGTTAATGTGCCCGCCGACGTGCAAAGCGCGGATGCCGGCAAATCCGTTCCCATTAAAGGCCACGGCAAGGATAAAGACAAAGATAAGGAGCGGGTGGTATCGCAAACACCCGCAGAGACCGCCAAGGTCATTACGCCGAAGATCGCAGTAGATGAAAGCGCTCTTGAAGACTCAGACCGCGCTGCTGGAGAACCTACCAGCGGCCCGACGTTTGAATCGATATCACCGAAAGAGTCCAGTAGAAACAAGCGGAGCAACGTTGACATGAGATCGCGCGGCTCCGCCCCAATCGCCGCAACTACGCGTACGGCAGCGCCAAATTCCGCAGGCGAGAGATCTCTCATTCGCGCGCTGGGCCTGAAGATTGGCAAGATCGTGGTGGATGCCGGACATGGCGGACATGACACCGGCACCATCGGCCCTAACGGCCTGGAAGAAAAAGACCTGGTCCTGGATGTGGCGCTGAAGCTGGGCAAGCTGCTGGAAAACAAGCTGGGCGCTGAAGTGGTTTATACCCGCGACGATGACACGTTCATTCCGCTGGAGACGCGCACCGCGATCGCCAATAAAGAACAGGCGGACCTCTTCATCTCAATTCACGCCAACTCGTCTGACGATCCCACGGCGCGCGGCGTAGAGACGTATTACCTGAACTTCACCAGCCGCGCCGACGCGCTGGAAGTGGCGGCACGCGAAAACGCGGTTTCAGAGCAGTCAATCCACGAATTACAGGACCTCGTAAAGAAGATTGCGCTCAAAGAGAAGATTGGCGAATCGCGCGAATTTGCCTATGACGTTCAGCGGTCACTCTATGCCGGGTTAAGCGCCAAGAGCCCGAGTCTGCGCAATCGCGGGGTCAAGAAAGCTCCGTTCGTGGTGCTGATCGGCGCCAACATGCCGTCCATCCTGGCGGAAATTTCTTTTGTCAGCAATCCTGACGATGCCAAGAAGTTGAAGACCAATGAATACCGCCAGCGCATCGCCGACTCTCTGTATAAAGGCGTTTTCAAATACGTGAACAGCTTGAGCGGAGTAAAGGTGGCGTCCAAAAACAATGGTTCCAGTTTTACCGCTGACGACTCAACGTCCGTTGCCGCGGCGAAATAAATCTATTCCTTGATTCATACCTTTCAGGTCGGCTGCTTGTTGTATAACGATTCCATATTTGGGAAAACCACAGTGGGCTTTGGACAAAACATATGGAATCGCCGCGTATGTCTCCTACAACAACTTTGCCGCGACAATGTAGAGGACGATCGCAGGACCGAAGATAAAGCGGCTTTGCTCCGTTTCTGCTGAAACAGCTTGCGCGCTGAAGTCCATTGTGCTTTCTTTTAAGCGGCTTTGTAATCCACCACAATCAGCGTTAAATCGTCATGCTGTTCTCTCGTGCTTCCCGACCATGCCGTCACGTGCTTCACCAGAGCGTCGCAAAGCTCCTGCGCTGGACTGCCGGCGTGCTCTGCCAAAAAACTCTTGAACCGTTCCATGCCAAACTCCTCGCCGGACACGCTGGGCGCTTCGGTAATTCCGTCGGTATAGAGAACAAAACGGTCGCCCGGCTGCAAATCCGTCGTCATGCATTTATAAGCGCCCTCGGGAAAGAGGCCCAGCATGAGTCCGTTTTCTTCCATTAACTCCACCTTCTTTTCCCGTCCGTGCCATGCCAGCAGCGGCGGATGCCCTGCGCCCGCGTATGCCAGCGCGCCGCGCCCCGGATTGAGATATAGATAGCCGGCGGTAACAAACTGTCCTTGAAGATTGCCGCATAGAATCGAATTCAGTCCGCTCAGCACGCGAGAGGGATCATCGGCCCAATCGCGTTGCGCGCGGATGGCCACCTTTACCATTGAGGCCGACAAGGCCGCAGGCACGCCATGTCCGGAAACATCCGCGATCAATACTCCCAGACCTCCATCTTTCTGCAGGAAATCGTAAAAATCACCCGCGACGGAACTGGCAGGAACGTATCTGCTGGCCGTAATAAGTCCCGCGACAGAAAAACTTTTTTCCGGCAGCAGCCCAGCCTGGATGCCGCGGGCAATCTCCATTTCTTTGTTCAGCGATAGCAGGCGCTCTTCATTACGCTGGGTGCGCCGCGCCGCCACATAACCGACGCTGCCAAGAAAAATAACGAAGCCGATGAACTCCAGTTCTGAGTTGCCTTGGACCGCTTTGACGTTCACGAGATTGGTGTACAGGACAAACATCGCAAAAATTAATACGCCACTCCGCAGAATTGTCTGGTCGCGGCTTGCAGACCGGAAAGGTATGAATAACATGGCCAATAGCGGAGGCATAGCAAGCAGGGCCGTTGCATTGATGAGCAATTGAACTAAGCGAAGATCGCGATGAAGCAGGATTCTGCCGACGCCAAATACTGCAACGGCGCCAAACAGTCCGGCCACGCCGTAAGATACCCGTTTCCAAAAAGGTGATGCTGTTACCACCTGCAAGAACAAAATAAGAGGAATTGCCACGAACAGAGAAATCACCAATGGAATCCGTTCCCACGGTTGCTGCATATAATTATTAGCGCCTTCAATGAATAATCGCGCGCCATAGAGCACCGCGGCCAGCCCAAAATAGAAGAGTGAGTTTTCTCTTCGGCTTAAGCGGACAAGATAGAGCAGGCACGCCACAAGGCCCGCTGCCGTAATCAAGACGCCGAAGAGCAACCGTACAAGATCGAGCGCGGAGAAGGCTGATATTGGAGAGGTATTCATGAAATTTGCCAAATCACTCCCAAATCACTCATGATCCTCATGGATTCAATATCACTTTCCCGAACTGCTCGCTTTTCTCCAAACGCTCATGCGCGGCAGCGGCTTCGCGCAACGGGAAACTTTTGTCTACTACAGGTTTGATTTTGCCGGCAAAGATGTGTTTCATCACCTCATGAAAGTCGCCCATGGTGCCCATGAACGAACCTAGAAACGAAAGCTGGCGGGCAAATAAAAATCTGATATCAAAGCTGGCTTCAGGACCTGTTGTAGCGCCGCAGGTTACCAGCTTGCCGCCCGGCTTAAGCGACTTCATGCTCTCCTGCCACGTGGCTTTTCCTACATGCTCAAATACAATGTCACACATCTGGCGGTTCGTAATCTTCTTTACTTCATCGCTGATTTTCTGTTTGTAATGGTTGATCACGTGGTCCGCGCCCAGGTCGCGGCACTGGTCAAGCTTGTTCTCGTCGCCTGCGGTGGCAATGCACATAGCGCCAAACATCTTGCAGATTTGTATGGCAATGCTACCGATGCCTGAGCCGCCGCCCAGCACCAGGACGGTATCGCCGGGCTTAATGCCGCATCGGCTTACCAGCATGTGCCATGCGGTGACAGAAACCAGCGGCATCGCCGCCGCTTCGTCATACGTCAGCTCCTCAGAAATTGGCAGGACATTGACGCGCGGCACGGCAATGTATTCGCAGTTGCCGCCGTCGTTCAGGTAGCCCAGCACGCTGAACTGCGGGCAGAAATTCTGCTGTCCTTCAGTGCATTTCGGGCAGACGCCGCAAAAGGTCATCGGCGCAAGCAGCACGCGCTGGCCTGCTTTGAGATCGGTGATGTACTCTCCCACCTCGGCAATGTCACCAGAAACGTCACTGCCATTGATGTGCGGCAGCTTCACTCCGGGCAATCCCTTGCGGATAAAAAGATCCAGATGGTTCAGCGCGCATGCCTTCACCCGCACCAGCACCTGGTCTTTGCGCGGCTTAATGTCCGGCACATCTTCATATTTCAGCACTTCCGGACCGCCAAACTCATGGAAACGGACAGCTTTCATCAGGGACTCTCCTTGCGGGAAGGCCAAACAAGCGAGGATACACTTCGTCCCGTCCCGAGCGCCAGCGAGGGAACCCTACCGGGTCGAGGGGCTCCTGGGTCTAGGACGTTGCGTGCTTCGCGAATATTACTGTTGCGTCGTAGAAGCTTGCCTGTAACATCTATACCGCTAGCAATCGGTGTAATAGGGGCTTCTCGCTTCGCTCGAGGTTGCACAAACAAATGATCACCGGAATTCACGCCATCCTTTATTCACCAGATGCCGACAAGATCCGAACTTTTCTGCGCGACGTACTCGGCCTGAAGTCGGGTGACGCTGGCCATGGCTGGCTGATCTTTGCCGCGCCGCCGACGGAACTAGCTGCGCATCCGACAGAGCAACATGAAAAGCCCCATCACGAACTCTATTTGATGTGTGACGATCTGAAAGCCACGATAAAAGAGCTTTCCGATAAAGGCGTTCAATGCAGCGAGATCACTGAAGCCCGCTGGGGTTCAAATACGTCAATTCATCTGCCCGATGGTGGAGAGCTGGGGCTATACCAGCCTAAGCATCCGACGGCATTGGGTTTGAGATAATGACTATCTTCCACGATCCAGGGACGCGATATGGATAAGCATGAAAGAATAGTTCGCCCAATACGCGAGATTCTCCTGCCCCTGCTCGTTCTGCTGGCATTTGCGTCTTGTATCCGCCTGGCGCGATTCGCGTTCTCAATTGTTGTCCATACACCCTCAGGACAAAACAGTAAGCCTCCTGATGTCAGAGTCGATCCTCGCTGATCGCTAGAGATAAGAAATTGCATGCCCCGATTCTGCGGGTGCTTCAGTTGCACCCTCAATTACAATACCCCTGTGGACATCTATGAAGAGATAACCCGGCTGCGGCGGGAAGGCCGTCGTGGGGCGCTGGCGACGATCATCAATGTGCGCGGCTCCATTCCCTCGTTTGAGTCGGCCAAGATGCTGGTGCGCGATGATGGGACCATCGTTGGCACGATTGGGGGCGGCTGCGTGGAAGCCGAGGTCTGGGAAGCGGCGCGCGAATCCATGAAGACGGAGAAGCCGCAGACGCTGCACTTTGACCTGAACAACAATCCCAAATACGATACCGGCCTGGTCTGCGGCGGCACGCTGGAAGTTTTTGTGGAACCGGTGCTGGCTGTCTCAACGCTCTACATTTTTGGCGCCGGACACGTGGCCTGGAGCCTTTATAAAGTCGCGCGTCTCGCGGGCTTTGACGTCGTCGTAACCGACGATCGCGAGAGCTACGCAAACCGCGAACGCTTCCCTGACGCCCGCGATATTTATGCCGACGAGTACGAGCGCGTTACGGCGCAACTTGCCCCGAATGACGCTTCATACATTGTGATCGTCACCCGAGGCCATCGTGACGACATGCGCGTGCTGCGCTGGGCCGCCGAAACGCCGGCGCGATACATTGGCATGATTGGCTCGCAGCGCAAGACCATCGCAATCTATAAAGAGCTGGAAAAAGAAGGCATCGCCCCGGAGAAGCTGGCGCGCGTCTACGCGCCTGTGGGGATCGATATTGGCGCTATCACGCCGGAAGAAATCGCCGTGGCGATTGTGGCTGAGCTGATTGCCATCCGCCGCAATTCAGCCACGCCGCTGCCGCACATGAAGAGCGCGAAAGCAGCGGAGATGCTTCAGAAAGATTGAGTAATAGAGTAATTTGGTAATTGGATAATCGAAAAAGAGCCTTTAGCAATTAGCCATTAGCTCGGCTAAAGCGGGCCTGAGAGATTCTGGACGAGCGCAGTCACGGGCGAGCTTAAGCTGTGCTGATGCCAATTGCAATTTGCCAACTGCTCTTCAATTACTCAATTACCAAATTGCGCAATTACCAAATACCCATGGCCCTTTCACCATCATTTGCGGGCGTCATCCTTGCTGCGGGAGCATCTTCACGCATGGGCCGCGACAAAGCGCTGCTGCCCTGGCGCGATGGCACATTTCTCTCCACAGCCATACGCGCGCTGCAACCCGCAACGGAGCTGGTCATTGTGGTGGCAGGCGCAAATGCGCCCAGCCTGGAGCCGATTGCCGACTCTCAGGCAGCATTTCTGGCGGTAAATCCAAATCCACAGCAAGGCCAGTTTAGCTCTCTGCTGGTGGGCTTGCAGGATGTCCTGAACCGCGGGCGCGACGGGGCCATAGTTACGCTGGTGGACCGTCCCCCGGCGGAAGTGGAGACCATTGCGCAGATCAAAGCGGCATTTCTCTCCAGCGAGGATCAAGTCTGGGCGGTAGTGCCGGAGTTCGGCGGCAAGCACGGCCATCCTTTTGTGATCGGACGTGAAATGATTGAAGCGTTCCTGCGCGCTCCCCTGGGCAGTTCAGCGCGAGAGGTTGAGCACGCGAACCAATCACATATTCGTTACCTTCCGGTAAGAGATCCGCTGGTCGTCGCCAACGTGGACACGCCGGAAGATTTTGAAAAACTTCGCGCAGGTACAGCCATTTGAGGACTGAGACTTCTTCACTCGGCCAGCGCTTCGCTGATTCCGTCCTGGCCTTGCGCCCCGATGTGGCCGTATTTGATTGCGACGGCACATTATGGAGCGGTGATTCCGGCGCCGACTTTTTCTACTGGCAAATCGACCGTGGCATGTTCCCAGACGGCGTGGCGGAGCGCGCCGCCGCCCGTTATGCCGACTACAAACAAGGCAAGATAGATGAAACCGAGATGTGCGGCGAAATGGTCGCCATCAATGCCGGCAACTCCGTGCAGGCGCTGCAGGAAGCGGCGGAAGAGTTTTTCTCCAGCATCGTTGAAAAGCGCATCTTCCCGGAAATGCTGCGGCTCACGCGCGAGCTGGAATCCATTGGCTGCGAGGTTTGGGCCGTTTCTTCAACCAATGACTGGGTGGTGCGTGAAGGCGTAAAGCGCTTTGGCATTCCCCGACGGCGCGTGCTGGCAGCCAGTGTCCATATTGAAGACGGGCAAATCACTGACCGGCTCATTCGGGTACCGAGCGGTCCGGGCAAGGCCACCGCGATCGCAGAAGTGGTCCAGAAGC
>JBARNL010000086.1:0-4172 GCA_049802955.1 Candidatus Angelobacter sp. | reverse complement strand
GTCAGCGATGACCTGGCCTTTTAACACTCGGTCGCCTTTCTTGACCACCGGCTTCTGGTTGATTCAGGTGTTCTGGTTGGAGCGCTTGAACTTCGTGAGCTGATAAATGTCGCTGCCGACTTCGCGTGACAACTGCGTCGGATGATGCTCGCCTTCCACGCGCACGATGATCCGCTCAGAATCCACGGAATCGATAATGCCGTTGCGGCGCGCCAGAACCACGGCGCCGGAATCGCGTGCCGTTACGCCCTCCATGCCCGTTCCCACCAGCGGGGCCGCGGCACGAAGCAGCGGCACGGACTGGCGTTGCATGTTGGCGCCCATCAGCGCGCGGTTCGCATCGTCATGTTCCAGGAATGGCACAAGCGATGCTGCCACGGAAACAAGCTGTTTCGGGCTGACGTCAACGTAATCGACCTCATCGCGTGGGACGAGCACGAAGTTGCCGTTCTTTCTGGCATCCACAATCTCGCCCACGATCTTGCCTTTATCGTCCAGCTCAATGTTGGCCTGCGCGATGACGTGCTTGTCCTCTTCCCATGCCGAAAGATAGAACGAAAACGGCTCGGTCTCCAGCGGTTTCTTGCGCCGGTCTTTCAAGTCGGCCGTAACTTTGTCGGCTTCCTTCATTTCAATGTGATCGCCAACGCGGTATTCGCTGTCGCCGGCATTCACAATGGTGACAAAGTCCACCACGCGCGAATCTTTCACGCGGCGGTAAGGCGACTCGATAAAGCCGTAGTCGTTGATGCGGGCATAGCAGCTCAATGAGCTGATCAGACCGATGTTCGGGCCTTCCGGCGTTTCAATCGGGCAGTTGCGGCCATAGTGCGTCGGATGAACGTCGCGGACTTCGAATCCGGCGCGCTCACGTGACAAACCGCCCGGCCCAAGCGCTGAGAGACGGCGCTTGTGCGTAATCTCTGACAGCGGATTGGTCTGGTCCATGAACTGTGAGAGCTGCGATGATCCAAAAAATTCGCGGATCGCCGCCATTACCGGCTTGGCGTTCACCAGGTCATGCGGCATGGCCGTAGACATTTCCTGGTAAACCGACATCTTTTCCTTGATTGCGCGTTCCATGCGAACCAGGCCAATGCGGAACTGGTTTTCCATCAGCTCGCCGACAGCGCGTACGCGGCGATTTCCCAGGTGATCAATATCGTCCACCGAGCCAATGCTCTTGCGCAGCTTCAGTAGATAACGGATGGTCGCGTAAAAATCTTCCGGATCGAGCGTGCGCTTGTCCAGCCCGGTGGCTTCATTCTTGTCATACAGCTTGATGTTGAATTTCAAGCGTCCTACGCGGCTGAAGTCGTACTTCCGGGGATCGAAGAACATTCCGTGGAACAGGGCTGTCGCGGTGTCCAGAGTCGGCGGATCGCCCGGACGAAGCTTGCGATAGATTTCAATCAAAGCTTCTTGCGGCGTCTTAACCGAATCGCGGCGCAGCGTTGCGCTGATCACGTTGCCTACGTCGTCACGCTCCGGGAAGAAGACGTGAATTTCTTCCACGCCCGCATCCATGATCTTGCTGAGCTTGTCCGCCGTGATTTCGCTGTTGGCTTCCAGCAACACTTCGCCGCTGGCCGTATCAACAATGTCTGCTGCGGTAAATGCGCCTTCCAGATCGGTGGTGTCGATATCGATCTCGCCGATTTTGGCTTTCTGGATTTCCTTCAATACCGCCGGCGTAATCTTGCGTCCGGAGTGCGCGATCTCATGCCCGCTTTTGTCCTTGATGCTGTGCGCCAGCTTCAGTCCCAGCAGGTTCGTCGGCTTCTCAATGCCGCTTTCCAGCGTCCAGCGCAGCTTTTTATCTTTCAGGCTGATGCGGTCTACCGTGTAGAACGTGCGCAGAATGTCTTCGTCAGCGCGCAGACCCAGGGCGCGCAAAAAGATGGTGCCCAGGAACTTGCGCTTGCGATCAATGCGGACATAAAGAACGTTCTTCTGATCGTATTCAAACTCAACCCACGATCCGCGATAGGGAATGATCTTGCCCAGGAAATACGTGCGGTTATTGGCGGTCTCAAAGAACACGCCGGGTGAACGGTGCAACTGGCTCACGATCACGCGCTCAGTGCCATTGATGATAAAGGTGCCGTTCTGCGTCATTAGCGGAATGTCGCCGAAGAACACTTCCTGTTCCTTGATGTCGCGAATACTCTTATTGCCGGTCTCCGGGTCTTTGTCGTAAATAGTCAGCCGGATCGTGACTTTGAGCGGCGCGGAATAAGTCATGCCTCGCTCTTCGCATTCCGCTACGTCATATTTCAGTTGCAGGCCCACAGGGTCGCCGCACTTGTTGCAGAAGTCTGGGGTATTGGCGTTGTACGTGCCGCACTTCTGGCAAAGCACGTCGCCGGGATGGAACGGATCTGTAATCACCGTGTTGCCGCAATTGCGGCAGGTGGTGCGCAGGTGATGCAGACCTTTCAGGTGGCCGCATTTGCATTCCCAGTTGCCAATGGCAAAATCGACAAAGGCCAGTTCGGAAACATTGCGGAAATCGGTGATGGGGAAAACGGATTGAAACACTGATTGGAGGCCGCTGTCATCACGTTCGCTCGGCAGCTTGTCCATCTGCAGAAAGCGGTCATAAGAACGCTTCTGGACCTCAATCAGGTTCGGGATCTGGAGAGCTACCGGAATTTTGGAAAAATCGAGACGGTAACGAGCCTGGCCATTCTTGTTCGGCATGAATAACTCCTAAGACTTTTTCTGCCTCATCTCGCGGCGGGGCGGATGAAGCGGCTGCCCGAAGAATTTTTCTTCGTTAAGCAGCCTTGTTGACTAACGCCGTTTCTAATCAGGCGTTAGCTGGCGGTCCATTCACTGCGAAACGGAAAAAACGAATTGCGCCAGCGGGAGACAAGAGTCCCCGTTGACGCCGTCACAGCGTTGTGTGATATCTAAAATGTTTTTATCCGCGCCCGTCTGAATAGACCGTTCTTTGTCCGCCCAATGCGGACCTGTTCAAGAGAACAACAACTGGCAGGTCTGGCTACGACTCCGAAGCAAGGCGAATATTGCTGGAGCACCACGCCTGTCCTGCGTCAAAAAAAATATTTGTAAATACCGGTTTGGAGAAGAACTACCGTATCTATTTGATAATAGTAGTGTACTCCAAGATTCAGCCTAATGAAAGATTCCTCAAAGGAAACTTGGGGCCGAGTGCGTGCTGCTCCCCGCAGTTCCTTTTGATCCCGGCGACGTTTCAGCGCCGGATGAGCGGCCAGTGGGCCGTTAAAGCCCGCCGACCGCTACTTTAATGAACCAGCTACTTGATTTCGACCGTGGCTCCTGCGTCGGTGAACTTCTTCTTGATGGTTTCCGCTTCTTCCTTGGAAACGTTCTCTTTCACGTTCTTCGGCGCGCCATCCACCAGGTCCTTGGCTTCTTTCAGGCCCAGGCTGGTGACTTCACGTACCGCTTTGATTACATTGATCTTATTTGCGCCCGCGCCGGTCAGGACCACGGTGAATTCGGTCTTTTCTTCAGCCGGTGCCGCGCCCGCCGCCGCTCCGCCGCCAGCCATCATCACCGGGGCTGCTGCCGCTGCGGAAACGCCAAGGCGCTCCTCAAGCTTCTTTACGAGCTGGGCCGCGTCAAGCAGGCTCAACCCTACGATTGAATCTTCTAACTGCTGCAGATCTGCCATTGTGTATCTCCACTCTTTGTCAGTTTTGTGCTGATTCGCCGCTTCCGCCCACAGTGTTCCAATGCGCCCAGACTAGCGCCACGTTGAGGTTCCGTCAGCGATAAACCTATGTCCGGAGGCCGCACTACGTCCTCCAGAAAACTCTTTCGAACGACGATTAGGCAGGGCTTCCGGCTTCCCCCGGCGCCGCTTCCGCCGGGGCCACTCCTGCTGCCGTGCCGCCCTCGTCCTTGAACTTTTTCTTCTCCACGCCCTGGCTTACGACCACGGCCAAATCTCTGCCCACCGCGTTCATTACTGTGACCAGGCGTTGCGCCGGAGCGTTGATCATGAACAGCAGTTTGGAGTAAAGCTCTTCCTTCGACGGCATGGTGGCCAGCGCTTTGATCTCTTTCATCGAGATCACGCGGCCTTCCAGCACGCCGGACTTGAAAGAAAATTCCGGATTGTCGCCAACGTACTTGCTGAGCGCCTTGGCCAGAGCAACGGGATCGCCGCTGGTATAGGC
>JBARNL010000085.1:0-3257 GCA_049802955.1 Candidatus Angelobacter sp. | reverse complement strand
TAAGGACGAAAAGACAGCTGCTCTTGCCGCCGCCATCGTTCTGGCGGGCGCGCATTCAAAAACCCACGCTGTTCATGCTGCCTGCGAATAGATTTGCTGGTCGTGCCTAGCCCATTTGATTTTTTCGAATCCTCTCCGGTTTGGGATAGACTCATTCGTTCTAAAACCTGAGGCGAAGCGGGGTCATGAGAAAACAAATGAGCAGGCAGGCACGTCACTTTCTATCTTTATTAGCTGTTGTTGTTGTTCTTCCTTTCTGGCAGCTAGCAAATGGCCAGCAATCGGCGCAGGAAGAGCAGCCGGTCCTCCATGGTTACCAAAAAGCTCCACAGCCCATCCCTGAAATTTTGAATGCTCGACCAACGCCTCTGGTCCAGGTAAGTCCTGACGGGAAATGGCTGCTCGCGGCTGACCGCCTGCCTTATCCGCCAGTTTCCGATCTGGCTCAGCCCATGCTTCGCCTCGCTGGGCTGCGCATCAACCCGGCGACGAACGGCAGGCATCACCCTCCGCGTTTCACCGCGCTGCATCTTTACTACACCGCCGGCAAGGAGAAGGCTGACGTTACTGTTCCGCGCAACGCGTATCTGAGCCCGCCGGAGTGGTCGCAGGACAGCCAGCATTTCGCTTTCACCAACACCACAGCAAAGGGCATTGACTTGTGGATCGGCCAGATTGGGACCTATACGGCGACTGCTATTCCTAAAATCAGGCTGAGCGCGGTCATGGGCGAGCCGCTGCAATGGATGCCTGACGGCAAAACGCTTCTAGTCCAGACGGTCCCAGCTACGCGTGGCAATCCTCCGGCAGCGCCAAAATCGCCCGATGGTCCCATTATTCAGGAGAGTGACGGCAAACGCGGCCCCGTTCGCACTTTTGAAGATCTGTTGCAAGATTCGCATGACGAGGACCTGTTCGATTATTACGCTACCGTGCAGCTTGCGCTGGTAAAGAACGGCGTAGCCACACCCATTGGCAAGCCGGGAATTTTTTCCCAAGTAGAGCCTTCGCCGGATGGTAAGCATCTGCTCGTCAGCCGCATTCAGCGCCCTTATTCGTACATCCTGCCGGAAAGCGAATTCCCGCGCGAAGTCGAGATATGGAACCTTGCCGGCAAGGTGGAATACAAAGTTGCCAGCCTGCCCCTGGAAGAACATGTCCCGATTGAGGGAGTTCCGCTTGGCCCGCGCGATTACCAGTGGGTTCCCACGCAGCCGGCGACGTTGATCTGGGCAGACGCGCTGGACGGCGGCGATCCCAAAGCCAAAGCGCCGTTCCGCGATGAACTAATGATGGTCAGCGCGCCGTTTACTGACGATCCCAAGGAATTGGTGAAGCTGGAGCAGCGGTTTGTCCCTTCAGGAAGCGCCGGCGGCTTCCGCTCGGGCTCGGCCATCGATTGGACTGAAAATGGCCTCGGCCTGGTGCGTGATTACAATCGGGACCGCCGCTGGCTGCGTACTTTCTTACTCGACATCGCAAAGCCCGGCGAACAACCCAGGCTAATATGGGAACGCTCCATTCGTGACCGTTACCGTGATCCGGGATCGCCGCTGATGCGTACTCTTCCAAACGGCAAGCGCGTGATGCGCCAGGCTGGCAGCTCGATTTTCTTGGCGGGTGCAGGCGCTTCACAAAAAGGCGAGTTCCCTTTTTTGGATCGCTTCGACCTGGACACCCTGAAATCTGAGCGCATCTTCCAGTGCGGCGACGGCCAGTATGAATCCGTAGTGGCGCTTTTGGCCGACGATGGCACTAAGTTCCTGACCCGGCATGAGAGTCCCACCGAGCCGCCAAACTATTTTGTCCGTGCGGCGAATGGCGCCGACAAAAAGGCCGTTACCGACTTCCCAGACCCTGCGCCGCAGCTTCATGGCATTACCAAACAACTGGTGACTTACAAACGGCCAGACGGCGTCCAGCTCTCTTTTACGCTTTACTTGCCTGCCAACCACAAAGAAGGCGAGCGCCTGCCGACCATTGTGTGGGCCTATCCGCTGGAATTCAATGACGCGGACACAGCTGGTCAGGTCTCCGGCTCGCCGTACCACTTCACGACCATCACCGGCATCTCGCAGCTGTTTTTAGTAACGCAGGGTTACGCCATCCTCGATAACGCGACCATGCCTGTCGTCGGCGACCCGGAAACCATGAACAATACCTATGTGGAGCAGGTTGTTGCCAGCGCCAAGGCCGCCATCGACAAAGCCGTTGCAATGGGCGTGACCGATCCAAACCGTGTCGGCGTGGGTGGCCACAGCTACGGCGCTTTTATGACCGCCAATCTGCTGGCGCATTCTGATCTCTTCCGCGCCGGAGTCGCCCGCAGCGGAGCTTACAACCGCACTCTGACGCCCTTCGGCTTCCAAAGCGAGCGCCGCACCATCTGGGAAGCTCCGGAGATGTACATCAAAGTTTCGCCCTTTATGCAAGCCGATAAGATAAAACATCCCATTCTGCTGATCCACGGCATGGCCGACGATAACTCAGGAACGTTTCCCATCCAGAGCGAGCGCATGTATCAGGCGATCAAAGGAAATGGCGGAATAGTGCGTTACGTTCAGCTTCCATATGAAGCTCACGGGTATCTCGCCCGCGAATCCACAGAACACACGCTGTGGGAGATGGTTACGTGGTTCGATAAATGGGTAAAAAACGCGCAACCACGAGAGCAGAAGAGCACTGCAAATAGTGCTCAGCAACATTAATCAGCGAACCCTGAGGATGGGATGGAATGAAAAAGGAAAATGAATTGCTGATTCCACCAGCTGCTGAAGAAGATCCTAAAGCCATGGAGGTGCTTCGGGTCTGGGTGGCGAAAGGCGGCCAACATGTCAGCCTCAACCCCCTTGTTTGGAAGGACCCTCAAGCCTGGGGAATCGTCCTGGCGGATTTGGCAGGTCACGTGGCCAATGCGTATGAGCAATCTCTGGGGATGGATCGCGAGCAGACTGTGCGCAAGATCACTGATCTTTTACTGGCGGAGCTTACCAATCCCACTGACAAAGCACGCGGCAGAATGCAGAATACGCGACCATCGCACCGGCGAAGATGAAGATATCAAAGCACTTATGCTATCTGTATTTTTCTAAACGGAAAAGATAAAAAATATTCGAAACAGTTGAAACGCTTCCGCCCTTTTCCGCACTACTCAACAGGATGAACGGAAAAAGCACAAACTAGGATCGGCGGTGGTTGCCAAGGGGGTGTCACCGCCGAAACCTGGGATTGTGGCTCCTTATTTGCCTCTTCAGTAA
>JBARNL010000084.1:0-3378 GCA_049802955.1 Candidatus Angelobacter sp. | reverse complement strand
GGTATCACTCCACTTCACCAATACATGCCATGCCAGGAGGAACATGCAAGCCGCCAGAAGCGGCCAAAAGTATTTCTCCCAATTTCCGGGCTGTCGCATTGAGTTCATACTTTATGCGCAAGACCTATCTGCTCAAAAATTCCGTCGCGCAGTTCCAAGTAGCGGCGCGAACGAATGTCCCGGGGGTGGCCCATGTCGATGTCGACAATGCGCTGTATCCGGGCCGGGCGCGCGCTCATCACAATCACGCGGTCGGCAAGTTGAATCGATTCGTCGATGTCATGGGTCACGAAGACGATTGTTTTGCGTTCAGCCTCCCAGATGCGCAACAACTCACTGCGCATGGTAAGGCGAGTAATTGAATCAAGCGCCCCAAAAGGCTCGTCCAGAAACAGCACATCGGGATTGACCGCCAGGGCGCGAGCAACTTCCAGGCGCTGCTTCATGCCGCCGGAGAGTTCCTGGGGGTAGGTTTTTTCAAAACCCTGCAGCCCCACAAGCTTGACGTAATGTGCGATTCGCTCCGCGCGCTGGGCCTTTGAAAGCTTAAAGAGGCCAAAGCCGATGTTCCCTTCCACGGTAAGCCACGGAAACACGCCCCTTTCCTGGAAGACAAAAATGCGGCGTGGGTCTGGGCCGCGCACTGCTTCCTCATCAATGCGCACCTGCCCGGAAGTGGGAGCGAGGAAACCAGCAATGATGTTCAAGAAAGTAGATTTTCCACAACCAGATGGACCAAGAATGCAGACGAACTCTCCCTCGCTCACCTCCAGATCCACCGATTCCAGCACCGCGACCCGATTATTGTCCTGATCGAACACCATGCTGACGCCTTCGGCGCGGAGTTTGGTCCTTGCTATCCTTTTCTGCGGAGCTGCCGCAGCCTTGGCAAGCTTTTGCGAAATCGGACTTGAAATAATTGATGCCATGGCGATCTAGTTTAGTCTTCCGAATAACCCCAGCGAACAGACCTGACCTGTTCAAAGGAACGCATTCCTATATCCAGCAGCAAACCGATGGCCCCAATGAGCACCATGCCCGCAACCACCAGGTCATAACGATTGCCTGCGTTGCGCGAATCCACAATCAAGAACCCAAGTCCCGAATTAACTGCGATCATCTCCGCAGCCACCACTACCAGCCATGCAATGCCCAGCGTGATACGGAGCCCAACGATTAACTGAGGCGCCACGGCTGGAAGTAAAACCCGGCACAACAACTGGTCCTGACAAAGTCCGAAATTTCGTGCCGCGTGAATGTGCACCGGCAAAACGTTGGCCACGGCATTCATTGCCGTTACAGTCAGGGGAAGAAATGACGCCAAAAAGATAAGGAATATTGCCGCCATATCACCCACGCCGAACCACAAGATGCTAATAGGTATCCAGGCCAGCGGTGAAATGGGACGGAGGATCTGGATCAATGGATTCAGCGCCATTCCCGGCCGCTTGTACCAGCCTAACGCCAGGCCGAACGGAACGGCCAAGATGGCCGCTCCCAGAAAGCCCCAGGTAACACGGAACAAGGAGGCGACGACATACTTTACCAGCAAGCCGTGTTGCGCAAGTTCGCCGATGCCGCGCGCTACGGCAAGAGGAGACGGCAACAGTTGGACCTTCTGATGAGCACAGGCAACCTGCCAAATCCCCAGGAGCACAGCTATGAGCCCAACCGAGCGAAGACGGGCTAGAGAATTCATCGCGGTCGAGCGCCAGTCCCAACGTGGGCGCCATCTGGAGTGAGGGGGTAACGGTCCGGCAAGCATGGCCCCTCAAGCCCAGGAGAGATGAAATGCAGCAAAGACGCTGGCTGCGGCGATGATGAAAACCAATTGTAGCTTTGCAGTCAATAGATGCGCTCCATGCTTGCAGGCCTTGCTGGAAACTTAGCCATGCACGTTAGACATGGCTTGGCGCGGAATTTGCAGTTCGCGGCGTAGCGCAAGTCCGCAAGACCAGATTGTCTGACTATCTAAAGGTGATTATGGTTAGAGGTGGAACGCACATCCTTGAGTAGCCGTCGAAACGGTACCCGTAGGGGCAAGGCCATCACCTGACACGAATTCCGAGGCTAAGAAGCTTCCCCAAGAAATTGGTGCTTAACGATGCCGAACTCTCAAGCAGCAGCGCAGCCGCGTTGATCAGTGCACTGTACTTCTCTGGGCTATCGAGATTCGTGCTGGATGGTCCGTTGATTACTCGACCGTACGGGTCAAATCTGGAACCATGGCAGGGGCAATCCCAACTCTTCTCGGTCGAATTCCAGGAAACGATGCATCCTAGATGCGGACACACAGCCGAACACTGGTGATAACCGCCTTCTGGGTCACGATAAACAGCCAGCTTCATCCAATCTCTTTGGACGGTCGCTCCCTGGCCCGGCGCAATCTGGTCCATTGACCCAACGTCCGCGTCCGTCAACCAATCCGCAAATTGTGCGCCTGCATTCAGGTTCTCTCGAATTAGTTCAGAAAATGCGCGAAGCGTGATGCGTGAAGGGTCGTATAGCCGCGCCCATGCGTTCTTGCGCTCCAGTATCAGATCTCTCAACAGCATTCCCGCGATTGTTCCATGGGTGATACCGTGTCCTGAATCGCCAGAAGCTATATAAACATTCTGCTTTCCAACAGGGTGCTTCCCAATGAATGCCAGCCCATCCAGGGGCTCCATGATCTGGCCCGACCACCGGTAGTCGATTGACTCTACTTCGGGAAAGCGCTCCTGCGTCCACGCTTCGAGCCGTTCAAAGCGTTGATTGAAATTCGCGGCCTGGCCGGTCTTATGATCTTCTCCGCCGACGATTAGGAACTCGGAATCAGGCTGCTCGCCCTTCTGTAATCGCACATAATGGTAAGGATCGGGCGTATCCCAGAACAAAGCGCGCGTGACTGCATGCGGACCAAGACGAGCGGCAATAACATATGTCCGATATGCCGTATTCGCGGTGAATAGTCCATAGGTTTCAGAGATTGGCGCGTTCGTGGCGATCACCGCGGCGAGTGCTCGCACAGTAAAACCAGCACTGGTCGTTAATGTTGCCGGTAAACCGCCTTGCACGTCCATGACATGAGTGCCGCCGAAAAGCTTTCCTCCATAACGTTCTATTGCTTTGGCAAGTCCGCGGAGATATTTAAGGGGATGGAACTGGCCTTGGCGCGGAAACCGGAGGCTTGGTCCGGTATCAAAACTCCGGATCGGGGCACGGTCGATCCATTCAACGGCGATCCCTGCGCGCAGAGCCGCCTGCCTCTCTTCTTCCAGTTCCTGGCGAGTGGTCCCTGGCGGAGAAAAAAGATACCCATCCAGCCGCTCAAAATCGCAATCGATTTGTTCGGCTTCAACGATGCTCTCGATGGCATCGATAGCGGCAGTATGGCTC
>JBARNL010000083.1:0-8682 GCA_049802955.1 Candidatus Angelobacter sp. | reverse complement strand
CCCGGGCCCATCAGCTTGATCACGGCCAATGAGACATCGGCGAAATGGTCAGGATCGGCGGCTTTGCGCGTCTGCAGAAAATCATTGAGCGCTTTTGAGTCGGGCCCTGCGGGAAGCTTGCCGCCATGTTGCGCAGCCAGGGCCACAATGCGGTCCCAGCGTTCCGGCGTTTTCACCACGCGCCGGATGGACGAAATTCCGGCTTCTTCCAGCGTGCGTGCTACCACGCCATTTGCGGCAATCATGAAATCCTCAATTAGTTCTGTGGCGCGGTTCTTTTCCTGCTTTTGCAGGTCAACAATTTTGTCATTGAGCATCACAGGATGCACTTCCGTTGTCTCAATGTTTAGCGCGCCATGGCGATAGCGTTCATTCTTCAGCGTCTGCGCCGCTTCATCCTGCAATTTGAGCTGGGCCTGCAATTCGGGTGAAGCAGCAATCTTGCCAGGCGCCGGGCCAGTACCTTCCAGCCATGCTCCCACAGAGGGATATGCAAGCTGCGCCTTATTGACGACGAGCGCCGGATATATCCGGTGCTTGCTGACTTCTCCATTGCTGTTCACCACAAATTCCGTGACTACGCTCAGCTTGCCATCCACTTCAAGAAGAGAAGTGGTGCCGGTGGAAAGCTCTTCCGGCAGCATCGGAAAGTTGCGCACGCCGGTGTAAACCGTGCAGGTTTCCTTACCCGCATGCAGGTCAATGGGCGTCCCTTTGGGCACGAAGGAATCCACATCGGCTATACCTACTAACACCCTCGTCGTGCCGTCCGGCAGCTTTTCCGCGTATTCAATCTGGTCAAGATCGCGCGAGGTGTCATTGTCAATGGACGACCACAGCAGTTTGCGCAGGTCCTGCACGTCTCCCGGAGCCGCTTGCGGCGGCTTGCTTTTGATGGCTGCCAATTGCTGCGTAACAGCCGGCGCAAATTCCGGCTCAAAGCCATTTTGCAGCATTAATTGTTTGGCGGCCGTCTGGAGATCGAAGTGAGAAGGATGAGGGCTATTCATAGATTGAGGAGTGGAGAAGATTAACACAGCGGAACACGATCTTGCTCTAGTGCACAGCGAACCAGAGTGCCCCTCGTAGAGGGCGTTCCGCGTCCAGAGTGTTCACCTCTAGGCGAGGGCGACTGCGGTCCACCGTTTCCGGTTATGTATTTATCATCGGGCAAATGTCCCGACGAATGCGCTGCGCTTGTCATGCAGCGTCCAGGAAGTGTTCAGGTCTTTGCCACGATATTCGTCGGTCATGGCGACGGCAGGCATGGCGTGAGCGGTCTGCGTAAGCGGCTTGTAGAACGTATCTTCATTGCCGCAAAGATGGTCTTTCTCGCCGATGGCGCGGGTTTCAACCGTCACATCATTGCCGGCCTGCAGGCGGGCGCGCGTGCTGTGCTCGCCTTGTGCTACTTCCATATCAATGGGCGCATCGACTACGCGAACTACATGGCGCAGAAGTTCGCCGCCCATTTCCTGGGCAAAATTGATCAGGGCCGCGCGCTGTTCGGGCGTGGCCTGGCGGTCAACCAGCAGCACGGATTTGGCAGGATACGGTTTGCCGTAGGGATCGCCCAAGGTGGCTTGCGCCTTGATTGCACCGACAATGGTGAGCCCATCGAGCGAGACGCCATCCCACTTGCCTTCGCCAATATGCCAGGCGACGATCGCCTCCTGTCCGGCGGTATTCATTTCGCCGTTGGCAAAGCACTGGCCAACATACACGTCGGCGCTGCGGGTCTCAAGGTATTGGCCTTTGATCTGTGGCGTGACGCTGGCTGGAGGAGCAGGCGGCTGAGCGCAAACGGCGGCAATCGAAAAAGACAGGACAAAAGCGAGCATTGAGGAAAGTGTGCGGTACATAAGAAAACTCCAAGAACCTATGTCTATTGTAAGACCAATCAAGGTCACTAAGAAAGGGTTACAAGGACTGGGAGCGAAACTTAACCGCTTCAGGAGGCAGCGTTAATTTAAATGCGGAGCTAGAACAAGAAAAATAGACGTCTGCAATTCCGATAACTAGCGGGATAGGGCGTAGGATCAGAAACTCGTAAAGAGCTTGGTCCTGCGCCCTTCGTCACGCAATTTCACTTGCTTGCACCGCAGTGGCAGCCACGCTCACTGGAACAGCAATTTCCCGGCTCGGCAAGTTTGCCGTCAGGGCCGATGCAGGTTTGCGTCATGGCGCACCAGAACAGCCCGTCGCCGGAGCGGGGGACCGTGGGATCAGGCGCGGACCAGATGTATTGGCTCTTCCAATGCAGCGCGGAGCAAAGCCCCGCGCGTTCTGTATTGAATCTTTCCGGTACGTTGCTCATGCTGCACCCCCTGCGGCCTGCGATCCGGCTGCGGCCAGAATGGCCCGTTTTACAGCTACACGGGCCAGATGGATTTTGTGGGCGTTGTGTCCCAGGCTCTTGGCTTTGGCTACGGCAGCCTGTGCGGCCTGATCTGCCGTGGCTTGCGTCACGGCCTTGCCTTGAAGCGCCTGCGCTGCTTCCACGGAAACCCATGGAATGGGCGCGACGTGTCCCATGACGATACGAGCGCTCTGCACCGTGCTGGCGTTCATGGTTAAGGCGACAGCGGCGGTGGCGTAAGGCCAGTCAAAGGCTTCTTTCTGGCGGACTTCATAATGCGCGGCGCGAACTCCAGGGGCCGGCGGCACAATGACGTGCGAGATGAATTCGTCCGGCTTAAGATCGTGCTCGCGTTCCTGTTCCGTCCTGGGAATAACAAAGAATTTTTCTACGGGGATCTCTCTCGCTCCGCGCGGGCCGACGATCCGGAGCTTCGCGTTATAAGCGATCAGGACTGGAGCAATGGTGGATGGGCTCACGAAGTAAGCCGGGCCATCGTTACCGAGAATGGCGTGGTAGCGATTGTCGCCCTGAAGGACCAGCGACTTGCCGTCTTTCTGCGCCAGCAGTCCGTGGCCGTTGCGGAAGTACCAGCAACGCGGCCGCTGGCAAAGATTGCCGCCGATGGTGGCGACATTGCGGATCTGCGGGCTGGCGGCATCACCGGTCGCGGATGCCAGCATGGGGAAATTATGCTGCGCCTGTGAAGCTGCGCTGATTCTATCCAGCGTAACCAGCGCGCCCAGATTCAGCGCGCCCTTGTCTGTGCTGATGGCATGCAGCCCCGCCACGGTCTTGAGGTTCACCAGCCGCTTGGGCGTGGTGATTTCATCTTTCATCAGGGAGAGCAGGTCACTGCCGCCGGCCAGAATTTCCACTTCACCCCAGCTCTTGCCGAGCAGAGCGGGAACCTGATCTATCGCAGTGGGAGAGGCGTAATCAAACGGTCGCATTGCTGCCTCCTTTGGGATTGAGCGCATTTACTACTCGATCAGGTGTGATGGGCAGGAACGGCACTCGCACGCCGATGGCGTTGGCTACTGCATTGCCAATTGCTGCCATGGGGCCTACGGTTGGCGGTTCGCCGAGACCGATAGGGCCGCGTTCGTCATAGCCCTTGCCCGTCATCATATGCACCACCAGCTGACCGACATCACCGATACCCGCGAGGCGGTAGAAATCCATGTTGGGATTGAGCATTTGGCCAAGATTTTTATCCATGATTTTTTCTTCGTAGAGCGTGGTGGCGATGCCCATGATCATGGCGCCGTAAACCTGGCTTTCAGCGGTCTTCATGTTGATGATCAGCCCGCAATCCTGCACGCAAACCATCTTGTTCATTTTTACGATGCCGGTTTCTGTATCGACAGAGACGTCTGCCATTACCGCGCCGCCAACGCCGCTGGAAATGAGATCGCCTGGGCCAGGGTTTTTGCCAAGCGCCTGAATGGGTTGTGTGCCCAGCCGGGCGCAAGCATCTTTCCAACTCAAGCTGCGGGAGGGCGTTGATTTTACGCGGACACTTCCGCCAACAGCTTCCAGCTCATCCGGTTTTGCGTTGAGCGCCGAAGCAACTTTTGAGAAGAGCTGGTCCCGGGCGTCAATGGCTGCGCGACGTGTAGATGAGCTGACGCCGCCAATGGTGGTGCTGCCGCCCGAGCCGCCATCCGCCGGATATTGATTGTCGCCAAGGTTGAGCTGTATTTTATCGATGGGCAAACCGAGCGTCTCGCCGGCCACGATCAAAATGGCGGTGCGCGTCCCTGTTCCTAAGTCCTGACTTCCTATCTTTATATTTACCGAACCATCGGAATGGATGCTAAGCGCACAATTGCTTTCGTGTCCGCGTCCGCCCCAGGTGTGGATGGCCAGCCCAAGGCCGCGCTTGGTCACGCCGGAATCCTGCCCACGCGGATGCCAGTTCTGTTTCCAGCCGATGAGGTCAGCGGCAATCATCAGCTCGTCACGATACGTATCAGCGCGATGGTATGTATCTTCTGATGGCGCGGTGAGCGCTATGTTTTTCAGCATGAGTTGCAGAGGATCCATGTCGAGTTTGGCGGCGCAATCTTCAATGGCCGACATGGTAATCAGGCAGCCTTGAGGATGATTAGGCGCACGCCATGCGCGTGCCGGCCCAATATTGGTGGCCACAGCCGTGTGCTGCTTGCGCTGGTTGGGAATGTTTACCACATAGGGCATAGGTGGAGCGCCGCCGCCGCCCGGACCGCCCGTGCCCCATGATTCGGATTGCCACGCGGTGAGCGTGCCATCCTTTTTTGCGCCGACTTTTACCTTGGCAAAAGCGGAAGGGCGGCAGCCTGCGACTTCCAGTTCGGCATCGCGCTCCAGCATCACGCGTACCGGCTTGCCGCCGGCTTTCTTTGAAACCTGCGCGGTGTAAGCGCCCCAGCGATCAATGCCAAACTTGCTGCCAAAGCCTCCGCCAATGTGGTCCTGATGAACGTGGACGTTGCTTTCAGGAATTTTCAACGCCTGCGCGAACTGGCCTGCAAGCCCAGAGACATTCTGCGTGGAGATGTGGGAGAAGAGATGGTCATTATCAGTCCATTCGGCAATGGAGCCGTGGCTTTCCAGGCAGCAATGCGTGATAACAGGACAGCCATAAACGCCTTCAGAAACAACTTCCGCTTGCTTGAAGGCTGCGTCGGGATCGCCTTTGACCTGTTCCGACTCTTTTTTATAAGGCGAATCGCTGGGCTGCGGCTCTTTCACGGGAGCAGCCTGCATGGCTTTGATTACCTCATCGCTCACTTCATTATCTTTCAGCCGCTTTTCTAGTTCGGGTGTCACCTTGAAGGCCAGACCACGCTTTTGCACGGCGGCAATCACCTGGTCGTCTGGCGCATCGTCATTCAGCATTTGGCCGATGTCACGCTGAGTAAGCGGGGCTGTGCTCTCCGCTACATTTTGCGGTTGCGTGAAATCGTCCACAAAATGAGGAAGCGCTTCATATTCAACTTTGATGGTGCGGGCGGCGTCCGCCGCGGTGGGTTCGTCGACAGCGGCTACTACCACAACGTCATCGCCGGCCCAGTGAATTTCACTGCCTTTATCCTGGATGATGTATACGCCTTTTACGCCAGTCATTTTCTCCGCGGCGGATGTATCCACGCTTACGACTTTGGCATGGGCATGCGGAGAGCGCACCACTTTGCCGTAAAGCATGCCCGGCCGATGAACGTCATAAGTGTACTTGGCGCGGCCTGAAACTTTATCCGGGCCATCGACGCGGGAAATGCGCTTGCCAATCAGCGTGCGCTGATCCGCGGCGGGCCATCCATATTTTGTGTTGTCATCTGCCATGGATCAGGCTCCTTTCGTCTTTGCCGCCTGCAACACGGCGGCGCGCATTCCGGCATAAGTTCCGCAACGGCAGAAGTTCCCGCCAAGGCCGTGCTTGATCTGCTCCGGCGTGGGATTGGGATGCTGATCGAGAAAAGCCTTGGTGGCGACCACGAAGCCCGGCGTACAGAAGCCGCATTGCTGCGCGTCATTATCGATAAAAGCCTGCTGGATGGGATGGAGATGACCCGGCTCACCGAGACCTTCGACAGTCGTGATTTGCGCCCTTTGCGCATCGATGGCCAGCACGGAGCAGGAGTACACGGGTTTTTCATCCATTAGCACGGTGCATGCGCCGCAGGTGCCGCGATCACAGACGCGCTTTGCGCCGGTAAGCTCAAACTGATCGCGCAGGGCATCCAGCAAGGTGACGCGCGGTTCAAGCTGCGCATTGAGCTTTTTACCATTCACATTGAGAGATACCGGAACTTTGCCCGGCCCTTGAACATGCGGCGTGTCATCGAATGCGAGCGCGCTGACGTGGCTCACAAGGGGAACGGCCGCGGAGACACCCGAGATTTTTAGGAAGTCCCGGCGTGAAACGCCAGAGCTGGAAGATGACGATTTGGATTTTTTAGGCTTGTCGGTTTTATCTTGCTTTGCAGGCTTCTCAGGCAGATCGTCCACAGGATGCCTCCGTTGACTTTGGACTTTACAGACCAGAATGACAGCAAGGTGCGAAAACGAAATTGTAACTCTGCGGGGCGGAGCGTGTCTTGTGGGAGCAATTGCTAAAATTGCCCTGGCAGTCGCAAGCTTCGATGTTTCGCACGTTGCACAGGTGTCGCAGGAAATTCGTTCAAGTTCCTTTTGCCCGTCACGTGGGGGCGAAATTGCACAGGTCGGTCACACCGCCGGGGCCTCTTTTTCCGGATGGTTGTCAAAATTCGCCATGAAGAGGCTACTTATTCTTCCGCTTCTTCCTGCAGCGCTGTCAGCAGCTCTTCTTCGACCTGCCAATTCTTGAGCACCTTTATAGCAACGCCCACGCCGAATCCGGCCCGCATCAGCCCGCGAAAAATCCGTGCGGCTTCTTTTTCATTGGCGGGCTTCTTCAACCGTTTGCGCTTCAGATAGGCCCGCGCGAGATCTTCTTCATTCACGGCCGCATAAGCTTCATCCACTACCTTTTCGATCACGTCCTGATGCACGCCTTTCACTTTCAGATCGGTGATCACGCGGCGGCGGCCAAACTTTTCATTGTCGCGGCGAAAACTGGAGTAAGCAGCGGCGTAGCTCGTGTCATTCAAATATTTCTGCTCTTTCAATCGTAGGATCACCATCTCCACCAGCAGATGGCCACGCTCGTCCTTGGGGACGCGCTGGCGCATCAGGCGCTTCAGCTCGGCGACGGTCCGCATGCGCCGGCCCAACGAGCGAACGGCGTACTCATAGAGCGCGTTCTCGTCGACAATTTCTTTAGGGCGCTTGAAGGGCACAAAGGGAGAATAACAAATCGGACCACGGAGACACTCATCGCAGCAAGTCAACAATCGTGCTTGCCGGCTCGCGGTAAACGGAAGGAACAGACTCGTCATCTTCAGATGTAAGTGCTGGGGAATGTAAGTGCTGGCAAAGATAGAGTATCTGGCGATAAAATCCCGCAATGGCCATAGCTCCTCTTCCAGTGTTCGCCCTAACCATTTTCCTCGGTGCATCTTTTCCGGCCTGGGCGCAGAGCGGAGAACCGCAGCCCACGCCATCGCCAGCGGCCGCCACGGCTTCGTCTGCCAGCCCCGGTGATTCAACCAATCTCATCATCATCAGCGCTCCCAAGCCGGTTTATCCCATGGAAGCGGCAAGAGACGGCGTGCAGGGAAAAGTGTGGATCCAGCTACTCATTTTCGAAACTGGCGACGTGGAGAGGCAGACATCATTAGTGGACAGCCGGACCTGGCCCGGGCCGTGCAGGAAGCGATGAAGAAGTGGAAGTTCAAGCCTTATATCCACAATGGCAAGCCGGTGAAGGTAAGCACAAAGATGCCCTTCGACTTTGCTTTTCAGAACAAAGTCACTGACGTCAAGGCCCAGCCGGATTCATCTGCCAACGCACCGGCATCGCCGGCCAGTGCCGCAGGCACATTCGCTGAAGGTTCCGGCAGAGATGTTCCCCGGAAAATTCGGGTTTCCTCGGGCGTAGCGGAAGGCCTGAAGGTGCATGATGTCCTACCGATCTATCCACCTGAGGCGCGACGGACCCATCTTCAGGGCGTGGTCCTACTTCAGGCTACTATCGGCAAAGATGGACTGATCCACGATTTGAAAGTGGTCAAAGGCGATCCCATCCTGGCCGACGCCGCCAAAGGCGCCGTGGAACAATGGCGCTACCGGCCCTATGTGTTAGAAGGAAACCCGGTCGAGGTGGAAACCACCATTAAGGTTATATTTCACATGTGAGCGAATCCGCACGCTTGGACCACTTTCCAACTTGAAGAATGACGATGGCCGATGAAGCAAGTAAGGATTCTCCTGGTACTTCACGGCGCGACTTCGCAGCCATCCATTGCTCCGCTCATCTCGTGCAAAACGCTCAAGTCAGGCCCTTGATACGTGTCTAGTAGCCTCTAACGATGGCGGATACTGAGTCGAATCTCACCCGTTCCGCAAAAGCGCGTCATACGGATGCAGCCCACTGCGCTGATTGGAACCCCAGAGCATGCCACAGTCCTTAGTGTTCCTTCGTGTCCTTTTGTGGTTAAGCTTTTTGATTTTGCCAAATGCCAGTTGCCAATTGCTATTTGCTCGCCTCACGCCCTGGCCACAAACTCCCGCGTCTCCGTGGACACCTTCACCTTCTCACCTTGCTTAATAAAAAGAGGCACACGGATTTCTAGGGAGCCTCTGAACAAGCACTGATTTTAGGGCAGAATCGCGCAACTGGAGAAACGTTTCTCCGTGGATCCGCAATGCTCATAGGGGAAAGGGTTGGTTGGATTGTTTTCAAGTTCTTAGTTTGA
>JBARNL010000082.1:0-2544 GCA_049802955.1 Candidatus Angelobacter sp. | reverse complement strand
CCGCATCGTAGAAGCCCTGGCTGCGAAATAAAACTATATCGACAAGCATCAATATAGTTTGGCTGCGATTCAGTCCGGGAATAGAAGCGAGTTTCTTCAAGGCCCGGGGTCTAGTGGCGCAGGCCGGTCCAGCTTTCTGAGATCACAATGGAATTGCCGGGATTGCCTGGATCATACTTGATTGAGGTCATCAGTCCGGCGCGGCAGGAGTGCAGGTCCACCATATGGCGAAGGCTGCTTACATCCTGCGAAGCTTCATAGCTGACGCCCGCCACATCGTAATGATAAATCAAGAGCTGCAGCTCGCCTGATCCGCTCATCTGCATCTCGTTGACGTCGATCACTGTGCCATCGGTAATGCGGCCCATCTCGCTGATGCGCATACGGCGCTCGCGTTCGCGCTGATCGGGAGTTTTACGCCGGCTGCTTGCCCAAGCCCTGGCGCCAAACAGAAAGCCGGCGCCAGCAATGGCAATAAGCGAATATAGACGAAGTTCGTTCATACGTATAACGTTTTCAAACACCAGGTGTGGCGGGACATTGTGTAGATGAGTTTAATCCAACTTCGGCTCACTGAAAATCCGAAGGAACACTTATTCCTGGTCCTCAGGTGTTGAAGAATCCGAAAGAGTCCGGATGAATCGGCCTAACCAGAATCACTCGTGCGGCAGAAAACCACAAGTAACTATAGTTTTTATGCCTCAGACGGAGTGCATAAAGCATCTTTGCGTAGCATGAACCGCGACTTCCGGTTGATCCCAAAGGGCATCAATCCCTATCCACCACGGGATTGCTCAGGGACCCGATGCCTTCAACCGAGACGCTCACTTCATCGCCAGCCACAAGCGGACCCACGCCAGCCGGCGTGCCGGTTAGAACCAGATCGCCCGGAAGCAAAGTCATTACGTGTGAAATGAAGCGCAGAACCACATCCACAGGAAAGATAAACGCCAGCGTGCTCTCAGACTGTTTTACCTCGCCGTTCACGCGGCTTTCCACGCGGACGCCCTTCCATGGATCAATCTCATCGGTCACAATCGGCCCGACGGGACAAAAAGTGTCAAAGCCCTTGGCCCGGGTCCACTGCGGGTCTGTCTTTTGCAGATCGCGCGCAGTTACGTCATTGGCGGCAGTATAGCCGAAAATATACGGGCGAACGTCATCCGTTGGCCCAAGACCGCGGCATTTTTTTCCCATTACTACCGTGAGTTCAGCCTCAAATTCCACCCTCTGTGAAAAATGTTTGGGCCTGACAATCTTTTCGCCTGGCGAGATCAGCGAGCTTGGCGGTTTAAGAAAGATCAGCGGCTCTGACGGCACTTCGTTGCCAAGTTCTTTCGCATGCTCACTGTAGTTCCTGCCCACACAAACAATCTTTGATGGCTCGACGGGATAAAGGAGCTTTACCGAAGACAATGGCTGTGGAGAAATTTTCTTGGCGTTGGAAAAATTGGGCAGCAACCCGGCGGTCGCCGTTCGAGTAATTTGCAGTGTTCCGGCGATATTTTCAATCAGCCCAAACTGCGGCCCGTCAGGAGATGCGAAGCGGCAATATCTCATCTGGTGAACGCTCCAAAAAACGCAAGGGATTTCAGGCGATCATTGTTGAGATGCAACTGTCTACAACGAATGAGCCGGAAATCCCTATTTTACGTTAAGCGCGTTTCACGCCGCCAAGCCGCTTAGAAACCAGCTTGCTTTGCAGCCATGTCGCCAATAATCGGCAGCTTGAACTGCTGATTGCCGTAAGCTTTGATCATGCAGATAACCACCGCAACCACAACGCCCAGCCAAACTATCATCATCAGCGGGCCCATGATAAAAAATCCCAATCCGTGGGTGATAAAGCCCAGGATGGTTGACAAAATCATCGCGCCAATCCATAGGGCGATCACCCCAACACTCAAAAATATTGATTGAAACGCATGGAAGCGCACGAACTTGTCATTCTTGTACGGCTCAATTACAAGAAAAATCAGGCCAGTGATCCAGCCGAAGAGATAGCTTAAACAAGCTGCCACATTGTTCGTCATTCCCGCGCTTGGAGCGCCCACCGATGATTGCGCCGGGGCCGCGGCTGCCCCCGATGTTGTAGTCGCGCCACCTGCAACCGCAGTTCCGCATGCCGCACAAAAGCCCGAACCCGCATTGAGTTGAGCCCCACACTTTGCACAAAAAGCCATACCCCTCGTCTCCTTCCCGAAAGTAACTCTTTTGAGAGTTTTTGTTGCGGTACAGCTTATTACGTCCTGCGCCGGAATGAAAGAAAACTAATTGCTTAACCGGGCTAATCTCGGCCCTCGGGAGACCGGGTTACAGCGCTGGTTAGGGTATTCTAGGCCACTACTCGTGCTTCGCCCAGCACCACCTTTACATCCATGCGATTCTTCCCGCGGTAGATCGTAACAGTCACGGTATCGCCTGACCGATGGTTTTGCATCACATGAGAAAGGTCTTGTTGGTCCTCAAGCGGCTGGCCGTCAATGGCCACCAGCAGATCGCCGCCAAGCATGATGGGGTAGTTTCCCAGATAAGCTTTCTGGG
>JBARNL010000081.1:0-5672 GCA_049802955.1 Candidatus Angelobacter sp. | reverse complement strand
AACGCGGTCGGGGCTATGTCGTCAGGTGCTACGAAGGTGACGCCCTGAGGACTTGGGATCGGCGTCGGAAGCGGCCGCAGGAATGGCGCGCCACCGTTGTCGATTTCCCAACGAACCAGCATGGCGTTGTCCTCGTGCACTGTGTTGTGGCAGTGCTCCATGAACATTCCACCCCAGTCGCGGAACTGCATCGTCAGGGTCACGCTTCCACCCGGACGCAGGCGATACACGTCCTTGCGGCCTTTTTCCCAGGCCGGAACGTTAGCAGCGCTACCGTTGCGGGCCAGGATCTGTCCTTCTTCAAAGTGGATGTGGATCGGGTGGTCCCATCCGCCGCCGCCGTTCTGCAGTGTCCAGACTTCGCGTGTGCCGTAGCCCGGCGCCGCGGAGATTCGACCCCAACTGGCATTCAGCATCTTTCCGTTATCGGTCTGCACGCCCCATGGACCAGGCTGACCGCCTGCACCAAGGGTGTATGCGGCCGGATCACTGGCGGACAGAGGCTGCGAAGCGCCGCTGCCGAAAGTGAAGGTACGCTCGCGTGAAACCGGAATGCTCGACAGGTCGGGATTCGGAATCAACACGCTCGGCACCTGGCTCACGTCAGGAGTCGCGGGATCCCGCACAATGCGGAATTCCAGGAACTTTCCGACGCAAGGATCAGAGGACGTGCCGGCAAGCGCCTGGGCGAGTGACAGGTCGGCATTGGGCTTCTTGCCGTCCTTATGCTCGGCCACGTTCACCATCCAGACTTTGTCGCCGATGTTGTAACGGGAGAAGTCGATCACCCAGTCATAGCGTTCGGCAATACCCTGCTCGTCAGAGATCGTTTGCACGACCGGTGTCGGCAGCAGGTTACCGTCATTGGCGATCTGGATCATCGGCGATCCGTCAGACAGGCCATACTTAAAGAAGCGGGAAACGCTGGCGTTCAGGATGCGGAAGCGATACTTGCGGCGCTCCACTTCAAAGAACGGTTTGTACTGCATGTTTACCATCATCAAGTCGCCCAGGAAGCCGTCAAACTGGAAGATGTCCATAAAGAGCTGACCGCTGGCATCGAAGGCCTTCTCGTTGATCAGCAAATTAATGTCATAATCCAGGTTGCCCCAGCCCTTCCCGTTTGAGGAACCGCTAGGCAGGCGCAGATTCACGCCATCATTCACGGTTTCATCACCACGGTCGAGCGCGCTGTAGATGTTGAACATGGCAGCGTTGCCCTTGTACACGTTCTGTGAAGTGAACGTAAACATGTGATCGTGGAACCAGTGCGTCGACATGGTTTCACGCCAGTCGCCCGGAACCTTGTTGATTCCGCCGTTGTCAGCAGGACTGCCGGCGCGGGGATCGGTGGCATCAGTGTTGACGGAGCGGAAGCCCGCCAGCACGATTGGCCAGTGATAGTCATAGAACTGATTGGGAAAGAAGAACGCGCCAGTAAAGCCGTCATTCTCCGCACCGTGGTGGCCGTTGTGCTCGTGCGTGGAGATCGTGTTCCGCCCGAAACCATTGTTCTGCGTAACATCGGCAGGCAAGCGATTGTGGTGGCGGAGCAGGATCGGCTCGCCATAACGGCCCTGCACCAAGTAGGGTGGCAGGGTGCCGTTAAAAGTCCACACGGAGTTCGGGGCCTGTGTTGGGAATCCGGGATGGAACTTCAGCGGGAATGCGGTTGCCGGATTGATGCCGTTGTTGAACTTCGGATCAACCTGCGGATTGTAGGTGGTGTTCGTGGTGGCCTGTGCCTGCGAGGTCTCAAAGCCGACCTGAGGCGCGTGATCACCGAAACCTTGGTGCGCCCAGATTGGTCCCGGTGGACGGCCTTCGACGGGGCCGGTCAGGCCGGTCTGTCCGTTGACCAAGGCTGGATCCAGAGGTTGCTGCGTCTGGTTAGACTGCGCCTGTGGAACCGGAGTCAAGCCGCCGGTCAATGGGTTCGGAATACGCTGGGCCACGTCAAACCGCGGCATTGGTGTGGTGAAAGGCAGCACTCCAAATGTCGGGCTGGGCGGTGCGCCGGTGGGAATACCTGATCCGCTGCCGCCGCTGCCGCCGCTGGCATACGCGCTGTTAACGAACGGGTTCAGGCCGTGGATGGGAGCCAAAAGGCCACCACTTGTAATCAGGCCCCATTTCACCAGTTCGCGACGGGTGACTTTGCCCTGCGAAAACGCCTTTACAATCTCCGCACGGTTTTTCCGCGCGTTCTCGGCTTCCCGCAGACGTGCCTTTGAGCTTTTTTCCGATAGAAAAAAGCCATCATCATTATGACTCATAGCTGCGCTCCTTAAGTTTTGCAGACTTTCAGTTTCAAGACGTTGAACTGCATCTTCGCGGAAGGCACGCTTTGCGAAGGGAAAGCCCGGAAGTACCGTGGAAAGTGGCCCTGTCATAGCAGATGCCTATCAATCACGATATTGGCCTGACAGAGAATACCCAATCCCCCGTTAGCAATCCATTAGAAAATCATTAGAATCCTTAATGTTTTGCGAATATCACCCTTTCATTTCAACAACTTGCAAATTTGATAGGCAACTTTACTACTCTTAACAATTGGCTTGGATCGCGGAAAGGATTTTCCCGCAACCATTACTCAGGTGCATGTGCTTTTGGAATCCTGCGGATGTATTTATCATCTACTTAAATATGAACAACTTGAAAACGGTTTTTCTGCTGACCCTGCTTACCCTGCTGGCAATCGGGGTGGGCGATTATTTCGGCGGACAAAACGGAATGGTCCTGGGCTTTGCTATTGCCGGGATAACAAATTTTATCTCGTATTTTTTCTCTGACAAGATTGCTCTGGCCATGTATCGGGCCCAGCCCGTCAGCCGTGAAGATCTGCCGCGTATCTATTCTGTGGTGGAACGGCTTACGCAAAAGGCCGGCTTGCCCATGCCCAAGCTTTACGTGATTCCCACCGATTCACCCAATGCCTTTGCCACGGGACGGAACCCGGCCCATGCGTCCGTTGCGGTAACGCAGGGAATCCTCAGGCTTCTGGACGATGACGAACTGGAAGGCGTTCTGGCGCATGAACTGGGCCATGTGCGAAATCGGGATATTCTAACCAGCTCCATCGCCGCTACACTGGCCGGCGCCATCACCATGCTGGCGCGCATGGGCATGTGGTTCGGATTTGGCGGTGACCGCAATGACCGTGATCGTGGCGGCGGAATTCTTATGCTGATCCTGGCCCCGTTGGCGGCCATGCTCATTCAACTGTGGGTTTCACGCACGCGCGAATATGAAGCTGACGCCACGGGCGCCGGCATCACTCATAATCCATACGCGCTGGCGCGCGCGCTGCAGAAAATTGATGCTTATTCAAAGAGAGTCCCCATGATAGCGTCGCCTTCCACGGCGCACCTTTTTATTATTCAGCCGCTCACGACGGCGAGTATCGGCAACCTCTTCTCGACCCATCCCCCAATCGCCAAGCGTATTGAAAGGCTCACGGGGCGCCCGGAGGAATATCAATGAGCGGCCGCACAGCAAACGTCTGCCGCTGATTCAGTGATGGCACTGGGTAAAAAAGATTTCGATCAGTGTCATCAGCGCGGACCAGTGGTCAGGCTTTTCTCGTCACTCTCGCGCAATTATTCAGAGTTCATGCGATCTACTTAGAAAGGGACTCAGGTTACTTTGGGCATCAGTATCAGCCCTTTCGTTGCTTGAGGCGCCTCAAGAATCACCGCATAGTAGTAAGGAAACTGGTCCATTAGCGTGCGATACAGCGATACAATAGAACCCAAGTCGATGGCCTCCACCCAAATTCAGTCTTCAAGCAGCAGCACCAGCGCCCGAGCGGCGGCTATCGAGCAATCGCTGCGCACGATCATTCGCGGCAATGATGAAGTATTGCGTCTGGCCCTGGTTTCCGTGCTCGCACGCGGCCACCTGTTAATTGAAGGCGTACCTGGCGTTGGCAAGACCACGCTGGCCCACGCTCTTTCACGCGCGCTGGATTGCAGCTTTCAGCGTATCCAGTTCACCAGTGACATGCTGCCGTCAGACGTGCTTGGCATCTCAGTGTTCTCCGCCACGGAGGGGCAGTTTGAATTCAAGTCCGGTCCGGTTTTTACCAACGTGCTCCTGGCCGATGAAATCAACCGCACCACGCCAAAGACACAATCGGCCCTGCTGGAGGCGATGAATGAAGGCCAGATCACCATGGACGGCCATTCACATCCGCTGCCGCAACCGTTCCTGGTGATCGCGACCCAGAACCCGATTGAGCACCACGGCACGTATCCGCTGCCGGAATCGCAGCTTGACCGTTTTCTGCTGCGCGTCCGCATGGGCTACCCGCTAGGCAATAACGAACGTGAGATCCTGCGCTCTGAAGCCGGCGCTGCCCGCCTGGATTCAGTAAAGCCAGTCGCTACGGGCGCGGACATTATCGCCATGCAGGATGAAGTTACACAGGTGAAAGTGGACGACTCATTGGTGGACTACGCGCTTGAAATCGTCAAAAAGACACGCGAGATTGAAACGCTTTCACTCGGCGTCTCGCCACGTGGATCGCTCATGCTCTATCGCGCCGCGCAGGCTATGGCGTATCTTGAAGGCCGCCGCTTTGCCACTCCCGCCGACTTCAAGCAACTGGTGGTGCCGGTGTTCTCACACCGTGTTGTGGTGAACGCCCGTTATTCTTCGACCTTGAAGAAGTCCGACCAGGGCGACAATATTCTCCGCGATATTATTCAATCGGTGCCGATTCCGGTATAGATTTTTGTGCAATCCCGAATCCCGCGTAGCGGGTGAGGGAACCCTATGGCCGGATGTGCTTCTGAAATCCCGACCCTGAGCGAAGCGAACGGGGAGGAACCCCTATGACCAAATGCTTTGGAGCGCAGCCGCCCTCGGCTGCGAATGCAAGAGACGCACTGATGTTAGCCTTAAGAATGTGGTGGCAATAGGGACTCCTCGCTACGCTCGGAACTTCAGATGACTATACTTCTCCTGACATGTGGTTCCTGAAATTTCTCATGCTGCTGGCGCTGATCGTCTGGATCGGCGGGATAATCTTTTTTGCGTTCGTTCTCGCACCGACTCTGTTTGGTGTCCTGCCGACAACCAAGTTGGCGGGCGATGTTGTGAATGTGACCCTAACCAAGCTTCATTGGATGGGATTGATTTCCGGCGTCATTTTTCTGATCTGCTCGCTGGTTTATAACCGGCAAAAGTATGTTCAGCTCAAGCCATTAGCCTTGAGCCATATTTTTATTGTCTTGATGCTCGCTTTCACGATGGTTTCGCAATTTGGCATCACGCCACGCATGCGCCGCGTTCGCGAGCAATTGGAATCGACGCAAAGGCCCGACTACGATCCCTATATCCCGGGCTCTGTTCCCTCTCTGATACTTCAATATAGCGGGGAATTCAACCAACTTCATGCCTGGTCAACGCGCCTGGAAAGCGGCGTTCTATTTCTTGGCCTTGGTGTTGTCATTTTGACAGCGCGGCGCTTCGACTCGAGCAGTTAGCAAAATGGCAATTGGCAATTAGCTTCGCAGCGCGCTAAGACGTAACATATGTTTGGGAATTTAAGCTGTGCAGCTATACCCAAAACTTCGCGTTAGAAATGGAATTGAGGAAAAGTTCTGTTCTACGTGCCAGACCTGGAAACCGCGCACCGATTTTTCGCCGGGAGGCAAAAGCCACAAAGG
>JBARNL010000080.1:0-3010 GCA_049802955.1 Candidatus Angelobacter sp. | reverse complement strand
AAGTGGGACGACCTGAAACAGCATTTGGAAAAAGGACGGCCACTGATCGCGGCGCTGAAGCCCTCGTCTCTGGAAAGCTCGCTGCATTATGTGGTGGTGGTGGGAATTGATCCAGCGGAGGGCGTGGTTTACCTGAATGACGCTGCCCAGCGCAAGCTTCTAAAGCAGGATCGCACGAGTTTTGAAAAGCAGTGGAGCGCCGTGGGACATTGGACGTTGCTGGCGCTGCCCAAGTGATCAGGTTCATAAAAGTCCTTTGCGCTTGTGTGTTCTTGCTGGCGACGCTCTGCTGTTTGCATGCTCAAGCGCAGACCGATCCCACGCCCACAGCCAAGCAGCTTTTTGAACAGGAACGCTGGAGCGAATTGGCGCAGCTGTTGCAACAGTCGCCGCGTAACTCTGCCGATCTGGATTATTACTTTGGCATCGCACTGGCGCATTTGGAACGCTGGCAAGAAGCGGGCCGCGCTCTCGCCGATGGGCAGCGGCTGGCTCCACGTGACAAGCGATTTCCCATCGAACTGGCCGGCGTGGCGTTTAAGCTGAAGAAATATGGAGAGGCCACGCATGATCTCCATCGAGCGCTGCGGCTTGATCCAAAGGACGAATACGCCAATGAATTTCTGGCGACGGTTTATTTTCTTCAAGGCAATCTGGAAGCGGCGCTCAAATATTGGAACTGCGTAGATAAGCCGGAGATCGCTGAAGTGCGAAGCGAGCCGAAGTTGAAAGTGCGTCCGGCGCTGCTGGACCATGCGTTCGCTTTTGCGCCTGCAAGCACATTAACGCTGGATGAGCTGCTGGCCAGCAACGTCCGGCTGCGCGGCCTGGAAATCTTTCCCACATACAAGCTGAATCTGGAAGCGCGGCCCGATGGAAAATTTGACGCCATCTTTCGCGCACAAGAACTGAATGGCTTTGGCAACAGCAAGCTCCAGGCGCTGGTCCGCGTGTTCAGCGGAATTCTTTTTGAGGAAATTACACCTGAGTATTACAACGTGGGCGGCTCAGGCACGAATATTGTTTCGCTGTTCCGCTTTGATACCGACAAGCGGCGGGCGCTGGCGGCGATCAATGGTCTGCTGGGCGGAGATCCAAAATGGCGGTACCGCGTGGGCGCAGATCTGCGAAATGAAAATTGGACTATACAGACATCGTTCACCGGCCCAAGCATGTTCCTGGGAGCGACGAACCTGCGGCGCGAAGCCGTGGGTGCAGAAATTTCCCGCTTTGTTGGCGCGCGCTGGACGTGGTCGACCGGCGTAGAGCTTTCACACAGAGATTTTCGCAACGTCATTCCCGGTGTGGCGTTGACGCCAGAGTTGGTGGCAAAGGGCTACCAGATCAAGCAGCAAGCGCGGTTCACATACGAGCTGTGGCGGTCGCCGGAAAAGCGCCTGGTAATTTCCAGCAGCGGCAATTCCCAGGCAGGACGGCTGTGGTCGCAACCGGCACAGTCGTTTGAAAAACTTCAAGGCACTGTTTCCATGCACTGGTTTCCGCGGGAGCAGGGTGATGATTATGAGATGTTATGGCGTGGGCACGCGGGCAAGACGTTTGGGCAGATACCTTTTGATGAACTGTTCCTGCTTGGCGTGGACCGCGACAATGATCTGCCTTTGCGGGCGCATATTGGCACGCGCCATGGCGAGAAGGGAAGCGCGCCGCTGGGGCGGAATTATTTTCTTTCCAACTGGGAAAGCGATAAGCATGTGTACTCAAACGGCATTCTTACGCTGAAGCTGGGGCCATTTCTGGATACAGGCAAGATTTTGGATTCATCGACGACGCTTGGTCCCCATAAATGGCTGTTTGATCTCGGCCCGCAAGCGAAGCTAAACGTGCTGGGAGTGGGCGTGGTGCTGCTTTACGGCAAAGATCTGCGCACAGGGAATAATGCGTTTTATACCGATGTAACGTGGTAAATCGCACCAGTTACAATACACGGCATGCGCTCACTGATTATTGGCGGTACGCGAAATCTGGGCCCTTCCATTGTTCACGCCCTGCTGCAACGCGAGTATGAAGTTGCGGTGTTCAATCGCGGCCAGACGCGGGATGATCTGCCGGAAGAAGTTGAGCGCCTGCGCGGTGATCGGACCAACGAGCAAGAGCTGAAGCGGGTACTGACTGGCAGGGAATTCGATTTGGTGATTGACACCACGCTTTACACCGGCGTGGAAGCGGAAGCTGCGGTAGAGTTATTTTCGGGCAAGGTAGGGCGGTACATTTTCTTGAGCACGGGGCAGGTTTACCTGGTGCGAGTGGGCGCTGAGCGGCCTTATAAGGAAGAGGATTATCCAGGGACGGTGATGGCGGAGCCGCCGAGGTCGGAAGTTTCAGAATACGAGAATTGGCGTTATGGTTTTGACAAACGCGCGGCGGAAGACGTGTTTGCGAGCGCCTGGATGAAAGACAAATTTCCTTTTACCAGCCTGCGACTGCCCATGGTGAACAGCGAACGCGACCACTATGGCCGGATCTATGGATATTTTCTACGCATTCAGGATGAAGGGCCAATATTGATACCCGAGGAAGGCGGAGCGCCGGTGCGGCATGTGTATGGTGAAGACGTTGTGCAGGCGATCCTGCGGCTGGCGGAAAGTGATAAAGGTAAAGGCTGCGCTTATAACATTGGTCAGGATGAAACTTTGTCTTTGACGCAGTTTCTGGAATTGCTGGCGGAGACCATGCATTGCCCGTTGAAGATTGTTCGCGTGCCACGGGAAGAACTTGACCGCGAAGGCTTGTTGCCGCATTGCTCTCCCTTCAGCGGCAAGTGGATGTCCTCCTTGGAGAACGCGCGCAGCAAGGCAGAGCTGGGCATGCAGTACACGCCTGTGGCCGCATACGTGAAAAAGCTGGTCAGCTATTTCCAGGCCGTGCGTCCGCACACCATGGAAGGTTATCAGCAGCGCGGGCGCGAGTTGGAAATCGCGAAGTCGAGATAGGCGGCTCAGATATCCGCACCAAACGCCCATATCTTTGAGCAAGTACGGTGCTGGTTCAA
>JBARNL010000079.1:0-2200 GCA_049802955.1 Candidatus Angelobacter sp. | reverse complement strand
AGTCAGTGGTGGCGCACGGCTGGCTGCTGTTTGAAGAGAGCAAGATGTCAAAGTCGCGCGGCAACATTGTGCGCGCTGAAACCGTGATTGATGTGATGGGTAATGATGCGCTACGCTATTTCCTGCTGCGCGAAGTTGTCTTTGGACAGGACGGCTCCTTTAGCTTTGACGCTCTGGTGCAGCGCTACAACTCTGACCTAGCTAACGATCTGGGCAACCTCTCAAGCCGTACTTTAACTATGATCAACCGTTACTTTAACGGTTCAGTGCCCTATCCTTCTCCTACAGTGGCGCGCAAGGCCACGGATGGCGTGATCAAGGAGCATGCGCTGGCGGTGATCCGCGAGTTCGGCGAATTGTTCGATGATTATCAGTTCTCTCGCGCGCTGGAATCGGCGTGGTCGCTCATTGGCGCGGTCAATAAATATCTGGTGGATGAAGAGCCCTGGATTGTCGCTGAAAAAGAAGGCGAAGAAAACAAGTCGCGCCTGGCGACTATTCTTTATACGGCGGCAGAGTCGCTGCGCATTGTTACGGCGCTGGCGCATCCGGTGCTGCCGGAATCCACGGCAAAAATCTGGACACAGCTTGGGCTGGGCGAGATCAGCAAATTCAATCTGGCTGATCTTAAATGGGCGCAGCTTCCGCTGGGCGGCAAGCTGGGCAAAGTGGAACCCGTATTTCCGCGCGCTGATAAAATTTCAATCGAGAAGATGCAACAGATGGAACAGGAGCGCGCAACGCAGGCTGCCTCCACTCAAGCATCATCAACTGCCACTGCTACTCCGCCGCCTGCCGGAGAAGGCGCTCGCGCGGGGCAGCCCGCAACCCAAGCGGCACATGGTCCGACAGAGGCTGCTCCGGCAGCAAAATCCGCTCCGCCCGCTGCTGCACCCGCTGCTGACGGAAAAATTTCTATCGACGATTTCATGAAGGTGGAGCTACGCGTTGGCCAGGTGAAAGCTGCGGAAAAAGTTAAAGGCGCGGACAAATTGTTGCGCCTGGAAGTCGATATAGGAACAGAAGTGCGCCAGCTCGTCGCGGGAATTGCACTGGCCTATAAGCCAGAAGACCTGATCGGACGCAAAGTGGTTATCGTGGCTAATCTTCAGCCGCGCAAGCTGCGCGGGCTTGAATCAAACGGCATGATTGTGGCTGCGTCCGTGGGCGAAGACGGTAAGCCAGTGCTGGCGGGATTTCTGGAAGATGTGCCGGTGGGGGCGAAGCTGAAGTGACCCCGTGAATGCCTACCGTAGAGACGTAGAATGCTACGTCTCTACATTTAATTCTTCATTTCGACACTCGCGATTTTGAATTGACCGTGTACATCGACTCCCACGCTCATCTTGAAGGCCATAAATTCGACTCTGACCGCGCAGAAATGCTGGCGCGCGCCCGCGACGCAGGGCTGGAACGCATTCTGGCTATCGGCAGCGGAACTGGTCCCGGCACGTATGACTGCGCGCTGAAAATCGCCGAGCAGCATGACTGGATCTTCGCCAGCTCAGGCTTGCATCCGCATGAAGCCAGAGTGGCGACAAACGCTGATTACGCCGAGATGGCTCGTCTGGCAAAACATCCAAAGCTGATTGCCTGGGGCGAAATCGGCCTGGATTATTTTTATGACCACTCGCCGCGCGAAATTCAAAAAGAAGTTTTTCGCCGACAAATGGAGCTAGCTGCTGCGGCCAAGCTGCCGATCATCATCCATTGCCGTCCAAGCAACAACCGTGAGAACGCCTGGGACGATACTCTGGAAATGTTGCGCGATCACTGGGCGCCCAGCGGACTGCCGGGAATTCTGCATTGCTTTACCGGCGAATGGAAACACGCGCAAGCGGCGCTGGGCATTGGCTTCTATATTTCCTTTGCCGGCAACGTCAGCTTTCCCAAAGCGGAAAATATTCGCGAAGCCGCAAAGCAAGTCCCGCTCGACCGCATGCTGATTGAGACTGATTCACCCTATCTTGCTCCGGTGCCGCATCGCGGCAAGCGCAATGAGCCAAGTTTTGTAGTGAACACCGCCGAAGCAATCGCGCAGTTGCGCGGCATCACCAAAGAAGAGATCGGCAAGCAGACGGCGGAAAATTTTTACACGTTGTTTCCGCAAACTCGCTAGCGCTTACTTCCCCGCCGCACTTTTATCTATCAGCGTCCGCTAACGGCGTAGGAACTTTCTTCGTCCCGGCCAACTCTGCCG
>JBARNL010000078.1:0-1528 GCA_049802955.1 Candidatus Angelobacter sp. | reverse complement strand
CCGGGGAGATTGCTGGATTTAATCGACCTCTATAAGGCGCGCGCAACGGAGTTGAAGCAGGCTGGCGATGAAACGCCGCTTTGGATGCGCCACAGCCAGGGCGATCACTGGGACTTGATGGTGCTCTTCCCTGTTGGCAGCTACGCTGAGTATTACCAGCCCGCGCGAATCGCCAAAAGGCCGCAAGCGCAGCAAGCCGCGAAGCTCGACAAGAAATTTAAAGAGCAGATTGCGTGGCAAGAAGATTTATTCGCCTACGGACCTCCGTTGGCTGACTTGCGCAAGGCTTTTGCCGCCGGCGCTTTCTTCCACGTCGAGATGTTCATTGCGCTGCCGGGGAAATTTGCCGATGTATACAAAGAGCGCGAGATGGAAAATGTTTATTCGAAAGCTCTGAAGCAGCCGGAAAATTTTATCTTTGTGCGCGATCAGGGAGCGGCGTGGGACATTTTTACCATCGGCGTGTTTCGCGACCTCAAGCATTACGCGGAAAGCGCAGATGCTCTACCCAAAGACCAGGAAGCTGCCGCCAAGGCTGCAGGCTTTGAGGCGCCCAGCCAGATTGGCCCATACCTGCGGCGATTTATTCGCGAGCACCATGACACGTTGGCGGTGGGAATTAAGTAGCTGCTGCAGGCAAAACACAAAAGGTCCCTCGTTCCTATTCGGATGCTAGCGACAGCGCGTCCTCATTCACGAAACTCGGGATGATGAATCAGGGCTCGAAACAGTCGAGCTCAGGGCGGGAAACGTATGGGGACGCATCAAAGAAAAGTTCGACCCGACTCAGCCAACTGTTAAGATGCCGAAACAAAAGATGGGCGCCGAATCTCGAAACCCGACACGGAGTAGATAGCTTTCCAGCGACCATCACTCCTGTTCAACTCAATGAGCTCATACTTAGCACTGCGCTTGTTAAATATAGCGAAGACGATCTTTTCATCAGATCTGGACCAGGAAATTCCGCTGCTGTAATATTGCATACCTATTATTTCACTTGCTGGCAGAATGACGGTCCGCTCCTTTCCGTCTGTCATTGCTCTCTCAAGTCCGTTCTTCGACCATAGCGCCAAGTGTTTTCCGTCATGCGCATACGCCAGAGCCAAAATTCCATCGGATTCTTCGAGAAATTGAGAAACGGCACCGCTCTGCAAATCGATTAACATAGGTTGCGCATGAATGCCCATAGCCGACCGCCTAAACCTGATAAAAAGCACCTGTTTTCCATCAGGACTCAATGCCGGCTCCGCGTCCCACATCCTTGGATCAGTAAGATGCGTTAGCTGGCGAAGTTCTCCGGTTTCAAGGTTGCCAATCCAAACGGTATAAGGAGCGCTACCCACCCCACCAGAAAACGTGAACACAACCGAAGTGCCGTCCGATCCCAAAAAGCCATCGCCCTCGGATCCCTGGAAGGGCACAATCCTCCTGCGCTCGGCGGGTTTATTTACCGTCAAAGTATACAGCCGCGTAGCTACATTACGTCCCGATAGCTCACGGACGGAGGCGATAATGGCCTCCCTCAGAG
>JBARNL010000077.1:0-14457 GCA_049802955.1 Candidatus Angelobacter sp. | reverse complement strand
TGGTTGAGCCTTCAACGCATGGCTTTGAACTGCTGGCCTGGGTTCTGCCGGCCGCCGGCCTAGGTTTGGGACTGATGCTGGTTGTGCTGCTGATCCGCAATTGGAAAATGCGTCCCGCGCCGGTGGCCGCCGCGGACTTAAACCTTGCTCCTGATCTTGAAGCTATGCGCGAACGCGCCCGCCGGGAGACGGAATTATGAATCCGGCCATTTTTGACTACATCATGAAGATGGTGTGTTGCGTCTTCGCAGCCGGCATCCTGATTTACGTTTTCTACCCCAGCCCAGATACCGATACTGGCGTGGTCAAGACCCGCACCGCTTACCTTTATGAGCGCAAAGAAGTGGTTTATGAGAACCTGCGCGATCTGAGTTTTGAATTCAAGTCGGGCAAGTTTACCCAGGCCGACTATGACGGCATGCGCCTGGGCCTGGAAGCAGAAGCGGCGCGCATCCTCGCGGAAATTGAAATGCTGGAATCTGCGAAAGCCTGAAGGAGTCCATTCCATTGAAGCAAGTTGTTTTCACAATTCTCCTCATCTGTTCACTGGCAGCGGCGGCTGACACGCTGAAGGGCGTCGTCCAGAACAGCACCACCAATAAGCCTTCCGTTGGAGATGATGTCACGCTTAAAAAAATCGGGCAGGGCATGGAGGATGTAGCCAAGACCAAGACCAACGCCAAGGGAGAGTTCACCTTCAATGTTCCCGCCGCCCAGCAGCCATATATCGTCTGGGTCCAGCATCAGGGAGTCACTTACACGCAGGCTGGTTTGCCGGGTGGTGTGCCGGTGGCAGTGCGGGTTTTTGATGCGGCCGCGAGCCTGAAAGAAATCACCATTCTCGACCATGCCATAGCGATCCAGACTTCTGAAGATGGGACGACGCTCAGCGGTGAAGAATTCTATAAAGTGGGCAATCAGTCTTCTCCGCCCCGCACGCTCACCGGAAAGCAAACGCTGGAATTTTATCTCCCTGAAGGCGCTTCAATTACTGAATCCAGCGTCCAGACCGGCAAGACGCAGTTGAAAGCGGCGGTGATCCCGACGGGCGAGAAAAACAAATTCGCCTTCGTATTTCCGATACGGCCGGGACAGACGCAATTTCACATTCTGTATACGGCACCTTACTCCGGCAAGCTGGAAATCGATCCCCGATCCGATCTGCCGACGGAAACATTGATGGTAGCAGCGCCCGATTCGATTAAATTTGCCGCCAGTGACAGCGCCATTTATCAGAGCCAGACCAATCCTCAATTCAAAAGCGTAAACTTTTTCATCGCAAAGAACGTTACTCCAAAACAGAAAGTAGCATTCGCAATATCCGGCAAAGGCGAGATGCCGCGCGAGCCGGAAACTGCGGACCAAAGAAACGGCAGACGCGGAGAGCCCGCTGGCCCAGGCGGCGGCCTGGGAGTGCCGAATGAAAGACCCGATCCTCTGCATTCCGGCCAGTGGCTGTTTCTGGGAGTGTTGTCGCTGTTTCTGGCAGCAGGCGGCGTCTTTGTTTACACGTCTAACCAGAATGCCGCTGCCACAGCCGGGCCTATTCCGCAAGACCGTTCCGCGTTGTTGATGGAAGCAATGAAAGAAGAAGTATTCCAGCTTGAATCAGACCGCTTGCACGGGAAAATCAATCCGCAGGATTATCAGACGGCAAAAGCAGCGCTGGATAAGACACTGCAACGCGCGGTGCAACGGCAATCAAAAACAACCTAAGCGTAAACGAAATCCCGCGTGCCGGGGGCATCTGCAATACGCCGGGGCATCGAATATCGACGCTGCGGATTTATCGTTTATCATTCATTCAAGTTAAATGGCCATAATCGTCAAATCCTCTTCCTTGCATGGCGCTGGTGTCTACACCACCGCTCCCATCAAAAAAGGCGCACATATCCTGGAATACACGGGCCCCCGGCTTACCGCCAAGGCTTGCGAAGGCATGTACGCCGATACAGAGGTAACGTACCTTTTTGCCATGGACGATGGCGACACGATCATCGATGGGTTCGGCATGGCCGCTTTCGTGAACCACACTTGTGATCCAAACTGCGAGACCGATCAGATCGACAATCGAATCTGGATCATTGCCCTGCGCGATATCGAAGCCGGGGAAGAACTCACCTATGACTACAACCTCTTTGATGGCGATGTAGAAGAGAAAGCGCCGTGCTATTGCGGCTTGAAGAAGTGCCGCGGAACAATGTTTTCCGAAGAGGAAGTCGCGCGGCAGAAAAAAGTTTTGCGGCAGCGCAAGAAGCGCAGAGAAGCTGCACGCTTACGCCGCAAGAGAGAACAACGTGCAGCAATAAAAAAACGCTAGCTTACGCCGGAACAGACGAATGCCGATCCTTCAAGCAAAGAATGATGCCGTCGGCTTTGGCCGACGGCATCATTCTTCTGAAATCAATCATCTTGCAATCAGCTTTCTATTCATCTGGGCATTGGCGCTGTTGTTCCGCTCCAGCTCACGGGCTGGTCCACCCGGATAAGCATGCCTGCCTGCGCGGGGAGATGCACATCTTTACCATTGGTGGCTACGACGTAACCTCCGCCGGAAAGCGTGCCAATGGCCAGACCTTTGATTGGCCCGCCAAAACTCCGCCCGGTGGCAGTAACTCCAATGGCGTTGGAACCTTTACCGTTTCTGCCCGATTCGCCTTCAGTAATGACCTTCTTGGAATTCTTACCGCTGGTGTCATGCACGGAAACCAGGGTTGCCGTAAGCGGCAGCGTCTGGCCACTAGGCAATACCACGTCTCTGAAGCGCAGACTCAACTTGGGTTTATCCTTAAGAGCAGCTAGGGTCTTTTCATCTTCCGCCTCGGCAACTTCGCCTTCCACCCGCGCGCCCGTTGGAATAACCACTGCACCATTATTGGCCCGCACGGGATCACCTACCGTCGCGGTAAACCGGTCTCCCGGCTGGGAAGTTTTGCTGGAAAGCGGCGTATCCAGGGCTGCATGTATCTCAGTGCCAGCGCCCACTTCATCGATAACGGCAGCGTTGTTCTGTCCAGGGCTCGCGGGCTGCCCGGCATTTCCCTGCGGCACGTCAGCGGGCGACGTGCGCCCGGGCGGCACCGCTCCAGTATTTGGCGCTGCAGGGTTTTGCGTTTGCGGCGTGGGCGACGGGGTGTTGCTTGTTCCCGGCTGGTTCTGGGCAAACATCGCTGCCACGGCCATCAGCACGAAAAGAATGAGCGTGGCTGTCCTGCGCATAAAGTAAATGTCCTCCGCGTGGATCACCACAGGTGAGAAGCCGTAAATGAAATGCAGGTTGGCCGGTTTCAGCACTCTTTTTCGCCGAATTCAGCATCTCTGTTAATGAGGTGTTGGTACGCTGCCACACGTTATAATGGTTTCTGGTCGCTTGAATCGTTTCCGATCTTACCGTTACAGGAGTTTCCAAATTGACATCGAATGGTCAGCCTTCCAAACCCCGAGTCCTGGTGGTGGATGACGAGCGTGTTATCGCCGATACCCTGGCGATAATTCTCAATCAGAACGGATTTGACGCCTCAGCCGTCTATACAGGGACCGCGGCGGTGGACCGTGCGCGCGAAACAAAACCTGACTTGATCATTAGCGACGTCATCATGCCGGATATGAACGGTATTGAAGCAGCCATCCGCATCCGCAAGGCGCTGCCCGGATGCAAGATTCTTCTCTTCTCCGGCCAGGCCGCAACCGCCGATTTGCTGGAAAAGGCCCGCGCCCAGGGCCATGAATTTGAGATTCTGGCTAAGCCGGTCCATCCCCAGGACTTGTTGGCAAAGCTGAGGACTTAAACAAGAACCCAGAGCGGCACGGTTGAGAAATACGGAAAGACTTACCACTGGTTCACACTGATGACGCTGATCTGAAGAAAATGCCAAGACCGAAACCCTTAGGGCCGTTTCATCTTTGATCAGACTTCAATCGGAACCAAAAATTAGCTCTAACTTTCTTCAAGGCTGCTTCCCTGCCGCCAGCTTGGCACTGATCTCCTTGAATTCCGCGTCGTTCCGTATGCGGTCAAAGGCCGCATCTTCCAGCGACTTGCGATTGGTCATTCCCTTCTCCATGGCTTTCTTCAGCTCCTCGATTACCGGTTTTTTTCTGGCCCAATTCGGCCAGCGAGGTGGCAACCAGATAGCTGGCCCAGGCGCTTTCCGGCTGGATGATCTCACCGGCCTGGAACATGTCGCGGGCAGAAATATAGTCCTTTTTGAGCATCAATTGCTGGCCATTTTCAATGGCGAAGGCAAAAGCAGACGCAATGCCCCGCGCAATGGCTTGCTTCATCGCTGGATTGGACAACTTGCGCTGCTCTTCATTTGCCTCATTTATCGCAGCATTTAGCGCGACTATAAATTGCGCGCGGACATCCTGCCCTTGAGCGAGGCCCGCAACCATGTCCCCGATTTTGTGACCTGTTTCATCCTCCAACTTTAGCGCTTCTTTCTCCGCCTTTTTTGCCTTGCGCGCCTCTTCCGAAGCCGCCAAAGTTTTAGCCAGCGATTCCTGCTGTTTCACGTCGCGGACCTTGTTGAAATCCCGGACGATCTCGCGGTAAGCGCGCGTTGTGGCCAGAACGTCGCCGGCTTTCTGCTCCGCCTGCGCTTCCGCCAGCCGGTTTGCAAACTGTGCTTCAACAAATTCCTTATCCATTGGGACAATGCCTTTGATCATGGCGCGCAACTGAAACCATGCCAGCGCGCGATCGGCAAATTCTTTAGGCATCCAGTTGTGCGGACCATCGAACACCTCAAAACGGCTGGCAACGTTCCGCGCTTCCAACGCCTCTTTCAGGTGCAACTGCTCGGTATAGTTGAAGTCGGTTGTACCGGCCGCAAGGAACCAATCGGTGACCTCAGTAGAAGGCGGAGTGGCGCCGTTAGGCAGGCCGGCTGAATTGGCGATTACGCCGGCAATGCAAGTTTTGCACGCCAGCGCCACCGACGAGGCCACGCGAGCGCCGCCGGAAAGTCCGGCAGTATAGATGCGGCGCGGATCAATGGCGTAGCGCTCCTTGAGATCGGCCCAAAGCAGGCGGATGCCAGCCGATGGATCCTCAAAATTGCGCGAATTGTTGCTGCCCACCAGGATGAATCCGTACTTTTCCGCCGCATCATGAAACAGATTGACCGAAACTTCTCCGCGCGCGAAGGGATCAAAGATCAGCAAAAGAGGCCAGCGCTTTGCCGGAGAATACGCCGACGGAAGATACAGAGCGTAGCTGTTTGTGGGTTGGGCTGCGACCGGTACAGAACTGTGTACGATACCAGCGGCTGGTATCTGCGGGAAAGCAAGAGCAGCGCTGAAAATTATCAGCAACAAAATAAGGAGGCGCCGCATACGCTTATTCTGACTGAGAGGACTGGGAATTGTCACCATCAGTGGTCAAAAGGACAATGGTGGCCGATTGCGAATGCCGACTTTCATTCCTCAGCAATCATTATCAGCAATCATTTTAATTTCGCTGATTCAGACTTCATGACTGCCAGAGGAACTACAATATCCACGAGGGGAATAACGATGGAAATCCAGAAACGCTTATGGACCGGAATGGTGCTCATGTGTGCGCGTGTTTGGCAACCGGTGCCCCATGCAGCCTAATATGCGCATTGTTTCTCTACTGGCCAGCGCCACAGAAATTGTATGCGCATTGGGCGCTGGTGAAATGCTGGTAGGGCGGTCGCACGAGTGCGATAACCCGGAATGGGTGCGGCAACTTCCATCCTGTAGTGAACCCGCCTTTGATGTGTCTTTATCGAGCCTGGAAATCGATACCGAAGTGCGGCACAGGCTGCGGGCCGGCGAACCGCTCTATCACGTCAACGGAGAATTGGTCCGCGAGTTACGCCCCGATCTGTTGATCACACAAGCGCATTGCGAAGTGTGCGCGGTGACTCCCGGCGACGTGCAGCGAAGTGGCGCTTGTGCCCTCACAGCCCGGCAAATAGCATTGTCCGCCTCGTCTTTAGATGGGATATTCCAAAGCATTCGAGAAATCGCGCAGGCCCTGGATCTTAAGGAGCAAGGCGAGGCGCTGGTGCGTCGCGAACAACAGCGTCTGGATACGGTCAGGGACAAGGCAGCCTGCTTCCGCCGGCCAACCGTGGTAATGCTGGAGTGGACTGAACCGGTGTTCGCGATGGGAAACTGGGGTCCGGAGCTGGTGGAAATCGCGAATGGAGAACTTCTGCTGGGGAAAAAAGGCGAGTACTCGGCAGCCATTCCCGCGGAACAGCTTCGCGATGCTGATCCGGAGCACCTGATCGTTGCGCCCTGCGGATACAGCCTGGAACGAAGCCTGCGGGAACAAACCGTATTAGAGCGCTATCCGTGGTGGCGGGAGTTGCAGGCCGTACGCAATGGCAACGTCGCATTTGCGGACGGCAATCTGTTCTTCAACCGTTCCGGAATGACGATCTCCCAGACGGCTGAGATTATCGCGGAAATTCTTCATGGAATCTCATTCGATGGCACCAGCAGCGCGCATTGGCGTCGAATCGAACGGTCAGTGGCAGGCAGTGTTGAGGCACTTCAAAATCCCCCTCAGCATCAGGCGGTATAATCTGCTTTTCATCGGCCCAGGTAGGTTAACGAAGGAGAACTCTGCATGCTAAAGCGGCGTCACATCCATGCGGTTTTGCTTGTGCTTCTGGCTTATTTGGGCGCAGCCCAGGCACAGCAAGCCGCGCCCGCGCAGCCCAAGCCGCGCCGGTTCCTGATGTGGAAGGCCGCGTCGCCCACCGCTACGGTTTATCTGGTTGGCTCCATTCACCTGGGCGACAGCAGCATGTATCCCCTGCCTAAAGAAGTGGAAGCGGCCTTTGCCGCTGCGAAGGTCCTGGCAGTGGAGATCAACATAAAGAACGCCGATCAGGCCAAAATGGTTGGCCTGATTCAGAAAAACGGCCTCTATACGGGCGACGATTCGCTGAGCAAACATCTTCCCAAAGAAACACAAGCCGCGCTGGAGGATTATTGCACCAGGCACAACGTCCCGCGGCAGGGGATGGAGCAGTTGAAGCCGTGGGTGGTGGCCGTGACCATCGCCGCGATGGCATGGCAGCAGGCGGGTGAAGATCCGGCGCTGGGAATCGATATGCACTTCCTGGATGAAAGCAAACCGCCACAGCAGATCGATGAACTGGAGAGCATGGAGTCGCAGCTTTCAATCTTTGCCGAGGCCTCAGAAGAAGAGCAGCAAAGCATGCTGGCCACGATCCTGAAACAGGGCGACAAGACCAGAGACATCATCAAGCGCACTCAGGCCGCGTATATCGCCGGTGATCCTGATGCTCTGCAAAAAATGATGGACGAGCAGGACGACTTAGGCTCAAAAAGCCTGCAGAAAAAACTTCTGGACGATCGCAACGTTGCCATGACTGGAAAGATGGAGGAATACCTCAAAGGCAAAGAGCCTATTTTTGTGGTCGTGGGCGCGGCACATATTATTGGCGATAAGGGTATTGCAAAACAGCTGCGCGACAAAGGCTACAAAGTTGATCAGGTAGTGCTGGAAGCGAAGTAACGCACGGATTTCCGTCCGACGATCTCTGAACCGTTGTTGTTCCGCTCTTACTTGCGTCCTTGCTTTTCCATCCCAACCCCAGACTGCGCCGCTTCCTTGCCGTTTGGCTCATACTCAACAATGTATCCTGCCACGGCGCTTGCAGCCACTGTGTAGGGGCTGGCTAGATACATCAGTCCCGGGCCGCTGCGGCCAGGGAAATTGCGGTTTTGCGCGCTGATCACCACCTGATCTGGCCGGGTGGAAACTCCCGGCCCGGCGTTGATGCAGGCACCGCAACTGGGCTCAATCACGATTGCGCCAACGCGCTTAAAAATGTCGACGTAACCTTTGCGCACGCAATATTCCCGTGTCTCCTGTGAGCCGAATTGGAGATAGAGCTTGCAGGAATCCGCGACGCGTTTGCCTTGTTGCAGCGCGTCGGAAAGTACCTGAGCATACATATCCATGTCAGCATTTTTGCCGGCCGTGCAGGTACCGCCGTAAGCGATCTCCACCGGAACAGGCGTGTTCAGATCGCGAATAAACTTGCCATTGCCGGGATCGCCTGGCGTCGCAACCATCGGCGTAATATCGTCGGCATTCAGTTCGATCACATGCGCGTACTGCGCGTCTGGATCGCTAAACAATCCTTCGCAATATTTCTCCGCCTGCGCACGAGACATTCCGCGGCGTTCCATCAAAAACTCCACGGTCTTCTGGTCAGGCGCAACAATGCCGGTAAAGCCGCCAATTTCCGCCGCCATATTTGTCATGGTCGCGCGTTCGTCCACGCTCAGGGCTTCAATAGCTTCGCCGGAATATTCCATTACTTTAGCCAGCGCCTTGCCGCTGCGGATGTACTCCATGCTCAGCAATAGCAGAATGTAATCTTTCGCGGTTACATTCGGCTTGCGCTTGCCGCGCACAATCACCTTCACTGATTCCGGCACTTTTACCCGGACATCTTTTGTGATCCATGAATTGAAAACGTCTGTGGTCCCGATGCCAAACGCAATGCAGCCCACAGCGCCCACGTGCGGCGTGTGCGAATCAGAGCCGACGTTCAACTGACCGGGCAGCGCATAAGTTTCCGCAACTATAGAGTGGCAAATTCCTTCCGAACCTTTGCGGTCTTTCAATTCACCATGCAACCTGATTCCCTGCTTGGCGGCAAAATCTTCCTGCTTGTATTTGAGCTGCCCTGCAAGGTCCAGCAGTCCCATCTTCTTCTTCTCTTCAGAAATCACTTCGTCAAGAAAAGTCAGGTGGTCGCGGAAAAACAGAATCGTCGCCGGATCGTTCACCTTGGCATCCTTGCCTACAAAATGCTCAAAGAAGATTGCGGACATCGGCGTGACATACTCATGGCTAAAGCGAAGATCAGTACGGGCGAACCCAGAGTCAGCGGGCTTCACATAAGGCACGCCCTGCTCATTCTCCGCGTTCAGCATGTGCCGCGCAAAGATCTTTTCCGCGATCGTCATTGGCCGCTTTGCGGTGGTAATCGGCGGCAAAAAGACTTTCTTCTGCATGCGCGCCACGTTGAACGGGAACAGCCCGCCATACTCGATGATCTGGTGCGTAATGTCGTCTTCACCCTCGGTAAATTTGTTGAGCGGAATCACTTCTCCGCCGCGCACCTTATCAATCAGACTGAAATCGGTGGACGTAAGCACGCCCAGGTTCTGGCAGTTCTGCTTGTAAATACGTTCAATATTTTCCGCGATCACCAGTTTGATGCCGGCGGACAGCTCGGCATACGGCGACTGTTCGCGGCTCGATCCTTTACCCCGGCGCTTCCCGCTCACGGCGGCCACAAAGCCGCCTTTCTTTACATCACCGCGCTTGATCGGAAGTTCACTGCCGCATTTCAGCCCGGTATAAGGCCATTCGCCCAGCTTTTCATCGAAAAAGAAGCAGATGTGCGCCGGCGTAATCTCGTCCGTGGAGATGTCGTCGCGCAGCTTGGGATTGTTCTGCGGGTTCTTCGTGTCCCAGGGCAGGTCTTCTCCGGCCAGCTGCCGCCGGATCAGCTCTGGATCTTCAGTCAGGAAAAGGATTCGCCCCTCAAATTTGCAGGTATCAGGGCGCTTCTGGATGCTGCGGGTAAGTAAAGAAGGTTCCACAACGAAATTCTAACAAGATTAACGGCGCTTTGCAGGACGCCAGCAATTCACCATTTCTGCTCATGCCCCTCAAGTCGCAGCCAAACCTGCTGGGCTGTTATTCTGTACTTCAATGCCTAACTGCCTTAAATGCGGTACAGCCCTTGCCGTGAATGAAGAAGGAGTCGCACCCGTTTTATGTGATCGTTGCGCCGGCGTGGCCACGGGTCGCGCGCGCCGATCCATGTCGATGGGAGGCCTGGGGACTTATCCCGCTACCACCCTGTTGATGGCCATAAGCATCGCTGCCTACATTGCGGATTTCATTCCCGGACTCAATCTGAGATCCCTGGGCGTAAATAGTGGCCCGCTCACTCTTAGCGGCGAATATTGGCGACTGTTCACGGCCGGTTTCCTGCACGCAAACATTCTCCACATCGGCCTGAACATGTGGTGCCTCTGGTATGTGGGACGGCTATCGGAACGTCTATTTGGAAAATGGCAGACATTTGCAATCTACATGGTCACCGGCGTTGGTGGTGCGCTCCTTAGCATTGCATCCCACCCTCAGCGCTCTGAACTGGGCGCTTCAGGCGCCATATTCGGCATTGTGGGCGCAGTTCTGGCGGGCGTGAAGTTTGGCAACCTAGCCATTCCGGCGGGTGAGAAGCGGGCTATTTTTAGCAGCATGGTCTTTTTTGCTGTTTTCAATTTTATGTTTGGCATGTACGGAAACATTGACAACATGTGCCATCTGGGCGGCTTCGTCACCGGGCTGCTGGTTGGATTGCCCTTGAGCGCATTTGCCCGGCATAACAAATTGTTGCAATTGGGAACTCTTATAGTCACCTCCATGATCGTTGCTGCCGGAGCATCTGAGCTGGTCCAGCAAGATGGGCCGGAAGCGCAGAAAACCGTCGCCGTATATGCGTGGCATCAAAAGAACTATGGAAAAGCCGTACACTTGCTGGAAAAATACACGGTAGCCAGGCCTGAAGATGATGACGGGCTGGTGTTCCTGGGCGAAGCGTATTTCAACAACAACGAACCCGAAAAAGCGATTGGCGCTTTGGAACAGGCCCTCCGGGTAAATCCCAACTCTCAGGATGCTAAACAGGACCTTGAACAAATCAGAAGCCGGCTTGCTCCTTCGGAAAAGAAATAGTCATCCAGCTATGACGGCAGCCCATTGATTCATCCGAACATTCGGTTACCGACAATCGGGTAATCTCTGCTGAGGAAGTCGATAGTTCAAACTTTCTTTTAGCCTTGCCCTTGATCTGCGCCTTCATTGACCCCGAACTCATACCCAACGCCGCGGATTGTCCGGATCAATTTGATCTTTGCCCCTTCGTCAATTTTTTTACGCAGGTAATTCACATAGACGTCGACAACGTTCGTCATCGTATCGGGCGCAAGCTTCCAGACATGCTCAATGATCATGTTCCGCGTGATGTGTTGGCCAGGATTGCGCATCAAGTACTCCAGCAAGGCAAATTCCTTGGGGGTAAGCTCAATGGTCCGGCCCGCGCGCTGCACAATCCTTTGCCGGTAGTCCAATTCCAGGTCGGCCACTTTAAGGACTGCCGGTCCAGGCTGGTTTTTGCGCCGCAGCACGGCGCGTATTCGGGCCGAAAGCTCTGAGAATGAGAACGGCTTTGTAAGATAATCATCGGCGCCGGCGTCGAGACAGGCTACCCGTTCCGCCACTTCGTCCGTCGCGGTCAAAATCAGGATTGGAATATCCAGATTTTCACTTCGCACTTTGTGAAGTACTTCGCTGCCAGATACAACAGGAAGGTTCAGGTCAAGAATGAGTAAGTCAAACTTTTCTTTTGCGATCAAATGCAGCGCATCGTCGCCACTGGCGGCAACTTTGGTCACATGATCTTCTGACTTAAACGCCTGGGCAATAACTGTCGCGAGGGGAGCATCATCTTCTGCGATCAGGATCCGCATCCGGGACTCTTCTCCAACGATCTAAGGGGGCGACTTGCATTATTAAATTGGGGTCATTCTAAACCACGCGTTCATAATTACAATGCTAATAGTCATTCAAAAACAATAAGAAATGTCTTATACAAGCATGGGCGCTCAACCAGGGAACCTATATGTACCTCCGCTCGTCCGTTTGAGGTATATAAAGTTCAGGCGTTGGAAGTAAGACTTGATCGCGTAACTTTCTTATGCTTATGGTTTTATTTTGGGGCTTCCGCTGCCATACTAGGTACAGTCTGCGGGCCGATTTTCTCTTCAAAACATACCTTTGGGAATATGTTTCGTATTGCGACTGTAAGCAGTTTCACATCGGTTTAGGTTGCCTGGCGCAGAGCTGCTTCAAGCGTATGGCGCGCGATCATCAAATCTTCGTCAGTCTGGACTACCCGCACCGTGCATTTGCCGGCTGGCGGACTGATTACTTCGGCATTTCGACCGTTGGCCTCTGTATCCAGGGCAATCCCAAGATATTTCAGGCCCAAACAAATCTTTACGCGGACCTCCGCCGCCCGCTCGCCAATCCCGCCGGTAAACACCAACGTATCCAGCCCATTGAGCACCGCAGCATATGCGCCAATGAACTTACGCACTTGATAGGCAAACATTGCCACAGCCATTTGAGCGGCATTATCGGTCTGGCTTTTTTGCAAAAGGGCTTTCATATCACTGGTCTGCCCGGATACGCCAAGCAACCCAGCCTGTCGATCGACAAGGTCCTCAAGCCGGTCAGCGGAGTAGCCTGCTCTCAAGAGGTGAATCAGGACTCCGGGATCAAGGTCGCCACTGCGTGTTCCCATCATGAATCCGCCGGTAGGCGTCAGGCCCATGCTGGTATCCATGGGTAAGCCATCTTTCAGCGCCACCATGCTGGCCCCGTTCCCAAGATGGGCAATAATGGCGCGCCGGCCCAGTTCCAGTCCCAGCTTCCCAACAACATACTCATAAGAGAGCCCATGGAACCCATAGCGCCTTATTCCCTGCTCCCAAAGCTCTTGCGGCAACGCAAGCCGCTGCGCCACCTCCGGCATTCCGCTGTGAAACGCCGTGTCGAAGCAGGCCACCTGGGGCAGATCGGGAAAATGCGCCGCCACCGCTTCGATCATCGCCACCTGACTTGGCAGATGCAGAGGGGCAAAAGGAATAAGCTCCTTCAACGCGGCCTTTAATTTCACATCAATAAGCTGCGGCGTTTTGAACTTGGGGCCGCCATGCACAATGCGATGTCCTGCCGCCCCCAGCTTTTCAACTCCTTGCTTCTGCAGCGCGGCAAACATTTTCCTGATGGCAGCTGTATGGTCAGGAAACTTATCGCTTTCCTCTTGCAGAGCTTTGTCTCCGCTGCGCAGCCATGCCTTGCCGCTGGATTCGCCGATGGCTTCCACGGCTCCGGAAAAAATTCGTTCTTCAGACGAATAGGTGATTCGATACACGGCAAACTTCAGCGACGAAGAGCCGCCGTTCAGGCAGAGAATGGTTTGTTCCATGGATTAACTTTCTGAGTTACAGGAAATCGGCAGATCATCAGAAAATTGCCTTGTTGCGAATTGCCAATTGAAAACTGGCCCCGCCGCGAAGATCTGAAATTTCAATTTCGGCGATTTTGGCATTTTGGCGGTTTTGGCAAATGGTCTCAACTCCAGCGCCAGTTTTGCACTTCAGGCATATCTTCGCCGTGCGACACTACATATTTTTTGTGCTCGGCCAGCTTGCCCTGGAAGAGCGCAATAGCATCATCGGCTTTGAGCCCCGGGACACGGCGAATCGTATCGATAGCGAGCTGGAAGCGATCCATGTTGTTGAGGACCACCATATCAAACGGAGTTGTCGTAGTTCCCTCTTCTTTATAACCCCGCACGTGCATGTTGTCATGGTTCCGCCGGCGATAGCACAGCCGGTGAATCAGCCAGGGATAGCCGTGATAGGCAAAAATCACAGGCTTATTCGTGGTAAACAGTGCGTCAAACGCATCGTCACTCAAGCTATGCGGATGCTCCCCGGCTGCCTGCAAAGTCATTATGTCAACCACATTGACTACTCTTATCTTCAGGCTGGGAACGTTTTTTCGCAGCAATGAAACGGCCGCCAGGATTTCCAAAGTCGGCACATCGCCGGCACAGGCCAGCACTGCGTCGGGTTCGCCGCCATCGTCATTGCTGGCCCATTTCCATACGCCGATTCCCGCGGCGCAGTGCTTAATGGCAGAATCCATATCAAGCCACTGCAACTCCGGCTGTTTGCCGGCAACAATAATATTCACGTAATTCTTGCTGCGCAGGCAGTGGTCCGCCACGGAGAGCAGCGTATTGGCGTCAGGCGGAAAATAAGCGCGCACCAGTTCCGGCTTCTTGTTGACCGCATTATCCAGAAATCCCGGGTCCTGATGGCTGAAGCCGTTATGGTCCTGCCGCCACACATGCGACGTTAGCAGGTAATTGAGTGACGCAATGGGTTTGCGCCAGCGAATATGGCGCACTGCCTCAAGCCACTTGGCGTGCTGGTTGTACATGGACGTCACAATATGGATAAACGCTTCGTAGCATGAGAAAAATCCGTGCCGTCCTGTGAGCAAATAACCTTCCAGCCAGCCCTGGCACATGTGTTCGCTCAGGACTTCCATCACTCTTCCGTCACGGCTCACGTGAACGTCGTTAGGAAGAATCTCCGCCATTGAAACTCGGTCCGTGACTTCGAAAATTGCCGACAGCCGATTTGAATCTGTCTCATCCGGCCCCATCACGCGGAAATTCGCGCTTTCCCGATTCAGCTTCATCACGTCACGCAAGAATCTGCCCAGCACCCGCGTTGACTCGTCAAATTCGCCGCCCGGCTTAGCGACCTTCACCGCATATT
>JBARNL010000076.1:0-4149 GCA_049802955.1 Candidatus Angelobacter sp. | reverse complement strand
GTCAAAAGCTACAGGAGTTTAAGAAGCACGCCGGCTTGGCCCAACATCTTCTTGCTTGCACTTTGTTTCTCCCCATGCATCGTACAGCGGGTTCTTCTTGATCTCGGTTTGCCGTTGCTTTCTGGCCTGACGTCTATGGATGTTCTCTCAATTTTACTGCTGCCTCTGTGCCTCTGCGTTAGGGGCAAGGGTTTACCGTGTCGCCTGATGCACTGCAGTTGAGGGCGTGATCACCGCTGTCTTCTTTGGATGCTTGGAGCTTTGGGCGACCTTCTGTTTCTCTTGAACAGTAGTTGATGCGACCATCGTCCCCAACGATACGGAAACATGCTCGTGGATTGTCTGGCGCTCTTTGTTGTCCTCGGGGTTCAGGATGCGGTAGGAACCCGTGATCGCCTGGGAGGCTTCGTCGGCCTTGAAGCGAAGATAGCGAACCTGAAAATCGTGTGCGCGTTTCTGGTCGCCCATTCCGCTGTAACAGAGCATGAGACTGTAATTGGCTTGCAGATCCTCTGGATCGATGGCCAGCACCGCCTGCAACTGCGCGATTGCGTCGGCATAATGCCGTTGCAGGAACAGTATGCGTCCCAAATCGTCGAGCACAACTCGGTCGCGCGGATACTGCGATAAGACAGCTCGCAAACGCGTGGCCGCGCTCTCGTAGTCGCCATCGTTGCGCAGTACTTTGGCGTAAAAGAAATTAGCGCGCGCCAGATTTGGATTGATTTCCAGAGCGCGCTTCAGAACCTGGCGGGCGCGCTCCATATCGCCTTCCTGTACCGCCGCCCGTCCGATGTTGACCCAGCCATCCGGGTTTTTTGGATCGATCTTCGTGATTTTCTGAAAAGCTGCTTGTGCTCCCTTCAGGTCACCCTGCAGGAACAGGCCGATGCCGTAATCGTTCCAGCGCTGCCAGTCTTTTGCAGTGAGTTCGACTTTGGGAACTGGAGGCGGCGAATTGCGGTCTACAACCTGAAGAGTCACCTCGTCTTCAGCCAGGGCAATGATGGGAATCTCTGGAATCTTTTTCTCCTTGGCGGAGACCTCGGCTGTGCTCCCGGTGAACACCATATTGCGGTCGTCGTATCCAGGCGCCACATCAGCTTTTGACTGAGCGGGATCAGGGATCCCGGCAAACGAAAACTGCGTGTTGTACCACGAGAACTTGCGGTAACAGAGGCGAGCATGAAGCTTGATTTGTTTGCCGGCATCGGACGGAATGGCGACACGGAAGTGAACGGTGTCCGCTGCTCCCGGAGGAATCAGGCGCACGTACACAACCGCGCGAGTGGACCACGCATTGCGTTTGTTGATCGCATGCCCGTGAGCGTCAACCTGAAGCGAGCGATAGAAGTGGGCGCCTTTCTCAACCGGTCCTTTGCCGTCGTCCTCCACCTTCCCACTCCAGAAAATCGTCTCGCCGCGATCATCGGTTCCCTTGAGTTCCAGCCACGTGTCATAGGCGTCCACCGTTCCCGCGGGGAAGGTGTGGCCTATGGTGCGTGTGCGGACGACCACATCAACCCGCACTGTGTCTCCGCGGCGGACCAACGGTTGCACCCGGTTCAACGGCGCAGTCACCGCCGCCACCGGGCCAGTGCTGGCTTCCACAATTTTGGTTTCCGCTTCTTCTCCCGCTCCAAAGAGGCTGGAAAGCTCTGTCTGGGGAAGCACTGCCTTGCTCTGCGTGGGCTGCGCGCTGGAAAGAGCAAAAATATCCACACTGAGGATTTTGTTCTTGAGGAAGTCTTCAACCACCTTAAGCTGCTCAGGGTCCTCGTTTGCGGTGGGCAGCGCCGTATTTGCCGCCGGAAAGCGGTGCGAATGGACAAAGCCGCCCATGCTGCCCGCGTCGGTCGATTTCTGCAAAGGCATGTGGCAGTCAGCACACTGCTGTGATTTGGGCGGATAGTAAAAAGACCGCGCGCCGAATCCTGAGACACCGCTGGCCTGCCAATTGTCGTATTCATTGAAGCCACGGAACCAGCGATAGTGGTTTACCGGAACGTCGAGGTGCACTTTGTGACAGCTCGAGCAGAATTCGGCCGTCTGCGTCCGCATGAATGGTTTCAGAAATGTGCGGCGATGCGGCTCCGGATTCAGGTATGTCATAAAATCGTGTACCGCGCGAATAACCGGATTCTTGCTGGCCGCCAGTTCATGCAGCTTGGGATACTCCAGATAAAAGTCGCCCTGCCCCATCGTGCTTTTCACCTGCGCGATGGAGTGACACATCATACAGCCCAGACCCGCCTGCGCTTCCGGTCGGTGCACAATCTGCTTGATCGGGGTATCCATGAGCCCGCTATAGAGCACCGCTGGGTCATGGCATCCGCCGCACCACTTTGAAGGCTTTGTGCCAACCACGTCCTGCATGTACTCAATGCTCTTTCTGTACCATTGATTGTTGAAGGAGGAAAAGTGATGGACCGAACTGTACCATTGATTGTAGATATCTGCGTGGCAGCGCTTGCAACTATCTGACTCCATGAAAAACTTGCTTGGTATATGTCCCCCACGCACAACCTGGGCGGAACTGGGGAAGAAGAGGCCATTGGGACCATCGCCTTCCTGGTTCATGTTTTCAGGCGCAATTTCCGGATTCTTGATCACGTGACTGGCGAGCCACCGTCCTTCGCGCAGGGTGCGGGCCGAGAAAGAAATGCCCGCCGCGAGTAATGCCAGCAAAACCACGGCCGCGCTCCGGGCAACCATGGGACGAAGCCTTATCCTGGGCAATAGGATCCTGGTGATTGTTTCTGCGGCCAACAGCACCACACCGAGCGTGCAAAGCGCAATGTGCAGATATAGCCATTTCAACATCGGGCGCGTAGTGCCGAAGTAAATGAGAGCCGTTCCCAGGACCGCGCCCATTGTGACCAGCGCCCAGCCAAGCTTTGCCAGCAGCGGCTGTTCCTTCAGGTAACGCCAGCAGAAGCGTAAAAGGCACACTGCTGAAATCAGCCCCAGGCCGGCATGCAGCACAATGGCAGCCGCGTAAATCAGTGTGGGAGACGGAAAGGCGTACAAATATGTGGCCGTGATAGACAGAACTACCACCGCACTAATAACAAACTTCTGCAGGCTGAAATGTATTTTTTTGAACATAGGCTTTAGCAGCGGATGTATTTGCCCGGTTTTGGGCGTGATCACACTCTCAGTGCCAAGCAGACGCAAAAGCTCTCATATCTACGCTAGGCTGGTAAGAGTGAACGCCCGTTTATGAGACAAAAAGCACTACAGAATTTGCGGTTATTTGGAACGTAGTGTTTTCGCGTGATCAACCTTCGAGCTGCGCAAATTCATTCATCTGGATAGCAAATCGCGAAATATTGGCGGTCTATTTGATGAGCAGCATCGATGTAACTTAAGATTCGGATTCATGACAAGACATCTTTGATCTCCCGTTTCGCATGCGCTGAACCGGCCTGCATGTCTCCGCTGGCCGCCTACGACGCCCTGGCGCCTTTTTATAGCTCTCTCCTCGAGGCCCGAAAAGAGTACCTTGCAAAGATTGAAGAGATCGTCACAACCCAGGCGCGCGGGGCGCGTTCTCTTCTAGACATCGGATCTGGAAACGGAGTTCGCGCACTGAGAATCGCGGGCGCTTGCGGGATCGACCGTCTTGTTCTGATAGAGCCGAGCGACGGAATGCGGCGCGAGTCGCCGAAAAATACGGCCGTATGGCTGCATAGCACATTGGAGATTTCACAAGCAGCCAGATTCGAATTAATTACCTGTTTGTGGAATGTTCTTGGGCATGTGGATGGCGCCCGGGGAAGATCCGTTCTCCTTTCGAAACTCAAAGCCTTCCTTGGACCCTCCGGCATGCTTTTTATCGATGTGAACAACCGCTACAATGCCGGCTCTTATGGCTGGGGCAAAACCGTCGCGCGCATAGTGCACGATTACCTTTTGCCATCAGAGAAGAATGGCGATGTGATCGCCTCCTGGCAAGCCGGACAGCAACGCATACGCACGCGTGGCCATGTATTTACCGATGCGGAACTCCTGCGCCTCTTTCAAAGCGCAGGGCTCCGGATCAAAAATAGGTGGATCATCGACTATCGCAACGGAACGCAGCACAGGTTTGCCATTTTCGGCAACCTTCTGTATCAGCTCACGGCATAGATCTGGGCTGCATTAGAG
>JBARNL010000075.1:0-3852 GCA_049802955.1 Candidatus Angelobacter sp. | reverse complement strand
CTCCCCAATGTCCTCGCGAATCAGCTTTAGCGCCGACGGTTTGTCTCCAATAATCGGCGCTAGCGTACCTGAATCCTGCGACCTTGCGGGCGTGGTCTCATTTACTGGCTGCACCGCCAGTTCAACGCTCGGATCAATTGGCTGGCGATAGAAATCATGAATGCCCATCTCTTTGTAATATTTCACACGGGCGGCAAGGTGTTTTTTTGTTTGCGGGTCGAGAGGCTTGGGCATGGAACGATTTTAACCGACGCAGACAGAATCACTTTAGAATACAGAACCACCTTAGAATACGGTCACTGAAACGTTTGTCCAGAATCATTTTTAGACTTGTCATTCCGAGCGTAGCGAGGAATCTGCTTTTGAAAGCAATGGTTCAACTTTTGTACCCCAATCCGCTGCCAAATCGTCCCAGGTCGGATTCAGGCTTCCGATAAGACTAACCTTCTTCGCACGCGACCAACTCTTGATCTGTTTTTCACGCGCAATGCAGTTATTGACGTAGCGAAAAACTTCGAAATAAACCAGACGATTGATGTTATATCGCTTGGTGAATCCATCTTGCTCTCCGAGTTTAATGTTGCATAACTCGCCTGAACAGGGAGTTTGTCATCCCAACGTACATGCGGCGAGATTTACTGCTTAGAATGTAAATGTAAAATCTGCGTTCAACTTTCATAGCAGATCCCTCGCTTTGCTCGGGATGACAAAATTAGGGCAGTGCGGTTGCTCATTAACTACTGCTTGGTAGCGGAGGTACTCCTCTCGGCCTTCAACTTCACCACAGCATCCAGCACTCGGTGCGCGACTTCCCACTTGCTTGTCTCCGGCACAGTCTCTGCGCCTCCGTGCGTGAGGATTGTTACTGCATTGCGCTCGGAATCGAAGCCGATGCCTGGTTGCGAGACATCATTGAGCACGACGGCATCCAGCGACTTGTTTTCCAACTTCTTGCGCGCATTCGCCAGAACATCGGTGGTTTCGGCGGCAAAGCCAATAACAATCCGGCTTCCCTTCTTTGCGCCCAGTTCGGCCAGAATGTCCGTCGTCGGCTCCAGTTCCAGCGTCATCGGGCCCTTGCGTTTGATCTTTTCGTCGGCGGCCCGCACTGTAAAGTCAGCGACAGCAGCGGCTTTGATCACGATAGTGGCTTGGTCAAAATGGGCCAGCACGGCGTCTCGCATCTGTTGTGCCGTCTGCACCTGAATAATTTCAGCTTGCGAAGGCGGCTTGAGCGCCGTAGGCCCGGAAATCAGAATCACTTTTGCGCCGCGCCGCAGTGCGGCTTCGGCCAGCGCGTAACCCATCTTGCCGCTTGATCGGTTGCCGATGTAGCGTACCGGATCAATAGGCTCGCGCGTAGGCCCGGCTGTAACCAGCACGGTTTCGCCAGCAAGGTCCTGCTCTGCTTTCAAGGCTTTAAGCACTGCCAGGACAATCGTCTCATTCGCCGCCAGCCTGCCTGCGCCAACCATGCCGCAAGCCAGATAGCCGCTGTCCGGCTCCACAATCGTAACGCCACGGGTCTTCAACGTCTGGATATTGGCCTGCGTGGCCGCGTTCTCCCACATGTTTACGTTCATCGCTGGCGCAACGACTACAGGCGCCGTCGTGGCCAGAAACAATGTGGTAAGAAAGTCGTTGGCTTCGCCGTGGGCGAATTTGGCAATCACATCGGCGGTAGCGGGAGCAACAACCAATGCATCAATCGCCTGCGCCACGGCAATATGTTCCACGGCAGAATCAATGTTAGGCTCTTCGGCACCGGCGCCAAACAGATCGGTAATTACTTTTTCGCCGCTGAGAGCGGCAAAGGTCAGAGGCCGCACAAATTCCTGCGCGGCGCGGGTCATCACCACCTGCACACGGATGCCATGGTCCTGCAAAAGGCGCACCAGTTCAGCCGCCTTGTATGCGGCAATTCCTCCGGTAACTCCCAGCGCGACCTTCATAATGAAATTGTAGCCTGCTTGGAAATAGAGTCATAGTGGCAGGATTGGGACGCTTTTTCTTTATTCCGACCCTGAGTTCGCCGAAGGGGAGGAATCTCGATAGCGACAATCAAACCTCGGGCAGAGCTGCCTAGCTCACTTTAGAAATACAGAGAAGCCTACAATCTCCCAGGCAAGACCACTGGCAGCTTAAAACGTGGCCAAGATCCCTTTTATTTTGTCTTCCATGTTGGCCTTCAGGCATTTCTCAGCCGTGGCCAGATACTGTTTTTCCGCCGGCGAAGGCGTTTTGCCAGAACGCCGGATGCGCTCTCCCAGGACGATGGCTTGTAATTGGTTCGCGGACTGCTCCAGGCGGTCATTAATCAGAATGTAGTCATAGTTGGGATAGTTCTCAATCTCGCGGCGGGCCTCGTCCAGGCGACGGCGAATAACATCTTCCGCCAGAACGTTTTCACTCAGGCTGCGTTTTCTCAGGCGAGATTCCAGTTCTGCGCGGCTGGGCGGCAATACAAAGATACTTACCGCGTCCGGCATTTTCTGCTTGACCTGGCGTTCGCCCTGCACGTCGATATCGAGCAACAAGTCATGTCCAACCTCTTCCGCATGCTGCATAACTGACCGGGCGGTCCCATAGTATTTGTCGAACACCTTCGCATATTCAAGGAAGGCGTCGCGGGCAATCATGGCTTCAAACTCCTCGCGCGAAATGAAGTGATACTCGCGGCCATCCTGCTCACTGCCGCGTGGTGGGCGCGTGGTGTAAGAGATAGAAAATTCCAGGTTAGGCACGTACTGGCGCAGCTCATTCACCAGAGTGGTTTTGCCGGAGCCTGAAGGCGCGGAGATGATGTATCGGATGCTGCTCATTCCAGGTTTTGTACCTGTTCCCGGCATTTCTCAATCTCCGATTTCATCAGCAATCCCAGCTCTGTAATGCGCAGCCCTTCTCCGGCCACGCCGGAAGTCTTGGAGAGCAGTGTGTTAGCTTCGCGGTTCAATTCCTGTAAAAGGAAGTCCAGCTTTTTGCCCACTTCTCCGCCCTGGTCCAGCAGCTTGCGGAAGTGGTCGATGTGGGTGTTCAGGCGAACCAGCTCTTCCTGAATGTCACTGCGCTCGGCCAGGATGGCGGCCTCTTGCATCACTCGGTCTTCGTCGGCATTCTCAATCAGCTCCAGCATGCGCGACCGCACTTTTTCCATGTAAGCCTTTGAGACGGCTGCGCGTAGCTTGTCCACTTCGTTCGTCGCCTTTTCCAGTGAATCCAGCCGGCGGCGTAGTTCGGCTTCCATACCGCGGCCTTCCTGTTCGCGCATGGTATTCAGCTTTTGGATTGCCTGCTCCAGCGCGGCCAGGACTGACGTTTCAAAATTGCCGTCCACCGGCGTCATTGCGCCCAGCGCGCCGGGCATGCGGAAGACGTTATTCAGATCGGGTTCGCCGGTGATGCCGAGTTCGCGCGACGCTTTACGGAAAGCCTCAACATAGCCGCCTACCAACTCGCGATTGAACTCGTATCCCGCTCCGCCCCGGCGCTCCACGCCCAACGTGACATCTATGTGCCCGCGCGCCAGGCGTTCTTTCAGCACGCGGCGGATCTTCATTTCCAGTTCATCCATCTCAACCGGCATGCGGAGCTGGGGATCGAGAAAGCGATGGTTGACGGCCTTCAACGACAAAGTAAATGAAGTGCCTTCGCCTGCCTGCGACTTCACCTGCGCAAATCCGGTCATGGATCGGATGGACATAGTATGTTTTTGGACCTTTTAGTTTTTAGACCTAGCTTTTAATTTGGGGCTCACGGACGACAATGCCGGGTTCGTCAACCATTTTGGGGTCTAACTCCATAAACTGCAATTCATATAATTTGCGGTAGGTTCCCAGGCGGGTCAGCAGGTCT
>JBARNL010000074.1:0-6085 GCA_049802955.1 Candidatus Angelobacter sp. | reverse complement strand
GCGCGGATGCCGTGGCCACCGGCATCATGCCCAATTTTATGTACAAATAGCCGCCAATCACCGGAATCAACAGGCCAACAATCACACCGAGAACAAATTTCTTCAAGCTGTTTCTCGTGGGATTAATAAAGAGTGAATGAGCTGTGAATGAGTTACGCCGAACATAAGAAATCTACAGGAATAGCAGGCGCAAGCCAAGAGCCGCCTACCGCAAAGGTGCAATGCAAGATCAAAGGATCAAATGCTCTTTCTATCCGATGTCCCCGCAGATTACTCACAGGATAAAATGCAGCCACATGTCAGAATCCACTGAGCGTAGACAAACTCACGTCTTTGTCTCAGGAAATCGAGCGGAGGGAAGATGCCCAAGGGGCGGTTGGAGGCGTTCAGCGACGGCGTGATCGCCATCATTATTACGATCATGTTGCTGGAAATGAAGGTACCGCGTGGCGACCGGCTGGATGATTTAGTGCCGCTGCTGCCGGTGTTTCTCAGCTATATCCTGAGTTTCGTTTACGTGGGAATTTATTGGAACAACCACCATCACATGCTGCATGCCTGCGCTGGGGTGACCGGCGCCATGCTCTGGGCCAACCTGCACCTGTTGTTCTGGCTATCGTTGTTTCCATTCGCTACTGGATGGATGGGAGAAAACCATTTCACTGCCGCGCCCACTGTGTTCTACGGCGTGGTGCTCCTAATGGCCGCAATCGCATACTACTTGCTCCAGCAGACGATCATCCGTTCACAAGGAGAGGATTCAATCCTGAAAAAGGCGATTGGGCGCGATTGGAAGGGCAAACTCTCGCCGGTTCTGTACCTCATTGCAATTGTTGCGACACTGCGTTCGCCATGGATCGCGCAGGCTGTCTACGTGGCTGCGGCGCTGATCTGGCTGATTCCGGACCGGCGTATCGAAAATGCGCTGCCACGCAACGAAGCCTAGCTTGGTAGTCTTTTTCTCAGGTCGTCATCCTGACGGCCGTTAAGCGAGCGCGCGCATTCTTCAGCGCGCGAGTAGGCAGGGAGGACCTTATGTTTCTTATCGATGGTCAACGATTTTAGCTAGCGATGAGGTGCGAGTCCCACTTCTTAAGGCAGTATCGCGAGAATAAGGCTCCCCCGCTGCGCTCGGGACGTTAGCAGATGTTAGAGGAGAGCAGCCCTTCCACGGCCGCGTAAGCCTCATTCAGTGCGGCATCGAGCTGTGCGGGATCCTTGCCGCCGGCTTCAGCCATATCAGGGCGTCCGCCGCCGGAGCCGCCAACTTTTTCCGCGACTTGCTTGATCACTTTTCCGGCCTGCACGCGAGCGGTCAGATCCGCCGTGACGCCGACGATCAGCGCGACTTTCCCGTCCTGCACTGAGCCCAGCACCACCACGCCAGAGCCAAGCTTATTCCGCATGTTGTCAACGAGCGTGCGCATCTGGCCGCGATCAAGATTGTCCACGCGCTGCGCCACCACTTTTATCCCTTTAATCTCGCGCGCTCTTTCTCCGACGGAAGCCACCTGTGAGCCCGCGGACTTCATCCGCATCTGTTCCAGCTCTTTTTGCAGCTTCTTGATTTCGGCATCTTTCTTGTCGAGTTCGCCGCGCAAAGCCTCTGCCGGCGAATGAGATTTGGTCTGCGGGATCAACGAGGACACCAGGTTTTCCAGCTTGTGGTCAAGCCGGAAATGCTTGAGCGAGCCTTCACCGCTGATGGCCTCGACGCGCCGCACGCCGGAAGAAACGCTGCCTTCACTCATGATCTTGATGAGGCCAATTTCGCCGGTGGCGTGCGTATGCGTGCCGCCGCAAAGTTCGGTAGAAAATTCGCCGATCTTCACCACGCGCACGCGCTCGCCGTATTTCTCGCCAAACAGCGCCATGGCTTTGTATTCATTGATGGCCACGTCAATGGGGACATTTTCAATCGTATCCACGGGCGTATTGCGCAAAACATGTTTGTTCATCAGGTCTTCAATGTCCTGCAATTCTTCGTCGGCGACGGCGGCGAAGTGGGAAAAATCAAAGCGCAGATGGCCGGGATCAACCAGGGAGCCGGCCTGCTTCACGTGCTCTCCAAGCGTTTCCCGCAGGGCGGCATGCAGCAGGTGCGTTGCTGTGTGATTTCGCATGGTGGATTCGCGCACGTCCACGTGGACTACAGGATCGACTTTCATCCCGAGAGAAATGGGCTGACGCGCTTTGACCTTGTGCGCGCGGACGCCCTGCACCGGCATGTAACAGCCATTCACTTCAGCCACGATGCTCGAATGCGATTCGTCATAAAAAATTCCGATGTCGCCAACTTGGCCGCCGGAATCGGCATAGAACGGTGTGTGATCAAGAACCACCTCGCCCTCTTCATCGGGATTTAAAACTTTTACCCCCTTGCCGTCCTTTACCACCGCAAGAACTTCACTGCCTTTTGATCGCGTGGCGCGATAGCCTTCAAATTCGGTCTTCTTCAGGTCGCGATAAGCCGGCGCGGCAGTCTGCTTGGATCCGCCTTTCCATGACGCGCGTGCCCGCTCGCGCTGGGCCTGCATGGCGCGCTCAAAACCTTCCACGTCCACGCTGATGCCGGCGTCACGGCAGGTGTCCATAATGAAGTCAAAGGGCAGGCCGAACGTGTCATACAGCTTGAACGCATCTTCACCGCGATAGCGGAGTTCGCGGGCGCTCTGGTACTGGTGTTGCGCCAGTTCCGCGCGAGACATGCCCTGTTCGCCCAGAGGATCACGAGCGAGAGCAGCGCGCTGGCTGTCGGCTTTTTCCTTGCGCAAGCCTTTAAGATCGGCTTCAAGACGCGCCAGCCCGGCATCCAGCGTGTGTGCGAATCGGCGCTCTTCTTCGAAGACGATTTTGGAAACGCGCTCCGCCTGTTCCATTAGTTCCGGGTAAGCGTCTTTCATCAGGTCGCAGACGGCCATCACCATTTCATGCATGAACGGCTTGGTGGCGCCGAGCAGGCGTCCGTGGCGTATACCGCGACGAAGAATTTTGCGCAGCACGTAGCCGCGACCTTCATTCGCGGGCAGGATTCCATCTGAAATCAGGAAAGTCACGGCGCGAGCGTGGTCGGCCACAACGCGCAGGCTCGCCGCCGAACGCGAACCTTTTTCTGCCGCCAGCTCTCTTTCCAGATCGACACCTGTAAGCTTTGCGGCGGCCGCCAGCAAAGGCATGAACAGATCGGTATCGTAATTGGAAATCTTGCCTTGCAGGACGGCAGTTAAACGTTCTAACCCCATGCCGGTATCAATGGAAGGCCTGGGCAGCGGGTTCAGCGTGCCGGTATTGTCCCGGTCAAACTGCATGAAGACCAGGTTCCAGATTTCCACGTAGCGGCCGCAATCGCAGGGAAACATGCAGTCAGCATGGCCTTCATCGGATGCGGCTGGGCCCATATCAAAATGGATTTCACTGCATGGGCCGCAGGGGCCGGTATCGCCCATTTGCCAGAAGTTGTCCTGCATGCCCATTTCAAAAATGCGTTCTTTGGGGACGCCCACGGCGCGCCAGTGCTTTTCTGCTTCGTCGTCGCGCGGAATGCCCTGCTCCCCTTTGAAGATGGTCACATAAAGATTGTCGCGGGAGACGCCGTACCATTCTGAAGCTGTCACCAGCTCCCAGGCGTAAGAGATTGCTTCCGCTTTGAAGTAGCTGCCAAAGCTGAAATTACCCAGCATCTCAAAAAACGTGTGGTGGCGCTTGGTGAAGCCTACGTTCTCCAGATCATTGTGCTTGCCCCCGGCGCGGACGCACTTCTGCGACGTGGCGGCCTTGTTGTAGTCGCGCTTCTCCACGCCCAGAAAGACGTCTTTGAACTGGTTCATGCCCGCGTTGGTAAAGAGCAGCGTGGGATCATTGGCGGGTGCCAGCGACGATGAGTGAACGAGTTTGTGGCCTTTGCTTTCAAAGAAGCGTAGGAATTTCTCGCGAATTTCAGAGCCGGTCGGCATTGTCTTTATTGTATCGGACTCAAACTTAAAACCTTTGAAACACAGAGGAAAGGAGGACGCAGAGGCACAAAAGAACTCGGGTATCGGGACAATCGGAAAGCAAAGCTTGCCGCAAATTCGCGCGATTTACGCGGACCAAAAGCAAAGGGGAGCGATGTTCCTAATTTCGGCACCTCCGTTCCCTCTGTTCCTCTGTATTTCAAAGGTTTTGCTTTGCTTCTTCAATCCCGTCTTCTGGTGCTTCCTGCTGCTTTCGCAACAGCGGGAACAGGATCACGTCGCGAATCGACCGCGAGTCCGTCAGCAGCATGGTCAGACGATCAATACCAATGCCTTCACCTCCTGTCGGCGGCAAGCCGTAAGAGAGCGCGCGGATATAATCTTCGTCCATGGCGTGGGCTTCTTCGTCGCCACGTTCTTTTTCTTTTAGCTGCTGCTCAAAGCGGCGGCGCTGCTCTTCCGGATCGTTCAACTCGCTAAAGGCGTTGCCAATCTCCAGGCCGCCGATGAACACTTCAAAGCGTTCCACCCAGTCCGGCTCATCACGCTTGTTTTTGGAGAGTGGCGAGATGGCGACAGGGAAGTCATACAGGATCGTCGGCTGGATCAGGTGATGCTCCGCCACGTGCTCAAACATGGCAGCAATGGTTTTGCCCGCTGGCTCTTTAGGATCGTAAGGCATGTGCGGCGTGTGGCTGGCATTCAGGCGTTTCACCAGCGCAGCGACCGACTCATGTGTCGCAAAATCGGCAATCTCCGGCTTTGGCGCAGAAGTTCCCGGCCAGTATTTGATGATGGCTTCGCGCATGGAGAGCCGCTGCCAGTCAGCAAAATCAAATTCCTTGCCGTCGAAAGTTGCCTTGGTTGTACCGTTCACATCCAGCGCCACTTGTTTCAGCATGTCTTCAGTGAGCTGCATCATGTCGTGGTAATCGGCGTAGGCCTGATAAAACTCCAGCATGGTGAATTCAGGATTATGCTGCGTTGAGATGCCCTCATTGCGGAAGTTGCGGTTGATCTCATACACCCGCTCCAGTCCGCCCACCACCAGCCGCTTCAGGTACAGCTCAGGAGCAATGCGCAGGAAAAGATCGACATCGAGCGTGTTGTGGTGCGTAACAAACGGGCGCGCGGTAGCGCCACCGGCGATGGGCTGCATCATCGGCGTTTCCACTTCTACAAAGTCGCGGGCATCCAGAAAGCGGCGGATCGACTGCACCACTTTGCTGCGCTTGACGAAAACCTCACGCACATCCTGGTTCATCACCAGATCGACATAACGCTGGCGATAGCGCAGCTCGACGTCGCTCAGGCCATGCCACTTCTCCGGCAAAGGCAGGAAGTCTTTGGCCAGGAAGGTGATGTCTTCCGCGTGGATCGTCAACTCGCCGGTGCGTGTGCGGAACAGGTAACCGCTCACGCCAATGTGATCGCCCAGGTCGAGCAGCTTGTAGAGAGCAAAGCCTTTTTCGCCGACAAAATCCAGCTTCACATAAATCTGCAGCCGCTTGCCGCCCTGCTGCAAGTGAGCAAACCCGGCCTTGCCTTGCAGACGTATGGAAATGATGCGCCCAGCGACCTTTACCGGAATGCGCGGATTCTCCAGTTGCTCGGTCGTTTTCTCGCCGTACTCGGCAAGGACTTGCGGCACGGTATGGGTAAAGGCAAATTTATGCGGATAGGCCTGCTGGCCCAGGGCTTCAATATCGCGCAGCTTCTGCTGCCGCAACTGGTAAACGCTATCTTCAAAAGACACTGTGTGGCTGAACCTCGTGGGTAAACGCCCGATTATAAATGACTCGAACCTGTGTTCCGGCATCAGATGTCGTGCAGCTTTGTGGTTCTTTTCTTGTATGATCTTCGGCAGTATAGGAGGGCATTTATGTTCAAAGGTTTCCGGCAGTTCATTTTACGGGGCAACGTACTGGACCTGGCCGTGGCTGTAGTGATTGGCGCGGCATTCGGCGCAGTGGTAACCGCTTTTGTCACCAACATTCTTACGCCACTGATTGCCGCCATGGTGGGCAAGCCGGATTTCTCCGCCTTTAACTTCACCGTGAACGGCGCGGTGATTTCCTATGGCGTCTTCCTGAATGCATTGATTGCATTCTTGCTGGTGGCGGCGGCGGTTT
>JBARNL010000073.1:0-15637 GCA_049802955.1 Candidatus Angelobacter sp. | reverse complement strand
ACTCAGGACCAGGATGGCAGCTCGGCCCGCCGCTTGGCGGATACGATAAAAAGTCTCATAGCCGGCGCTATCTTCAAGATTGAGATCAAGCAGAATTACGTCAGGATTGTTTCTTTCAAGATGTCCCAAAGCTTCGATTAGGCGGGTGACGTGCTGGCATTGCAAGGTGGCGGTGGGCAAACGCAGTAATCCCGTGATGAACTTTGCATCGACCGCATTGTCCTCGACCAGCAGCACTCTAAGAAGTTCCGTCTGTCGAGAATCCATTACCAGGGTTGACATTTGTTACATTCGCTTCCTTGAATCTCATGTTCTGACGCGCCAACCTACCTTAACGGGTTGGGCCGTTCTGCAACATAGCACGCAATGTCTGATGCAACGCATCAATTTCTTTTCTGAGCTTTTCCAGCAACATTCCAGCCCCAGCCATGGAACCGGAATGCCCGCGTTCTTCTAATTGCCGCGCCATATTGGCAGCCGTTTGAGCGGAAAACTGAAGCATTGATCCTTTAATTTTGTGGCTGGCCTTTTCCATTTCTGAGGGCGAACCATCCTGGATTGCCTTTTCAATTCTAGCCAGCATCTCTGGAACTTCCGCGGCAAACAGATCTATCAGCTCGCGAAGCAAGTTCAGGTCTCCATGGACCCGGCCCAACAATGCCTGCGCATCAAAACCCTCGCTGTTCAACGGATTCAACCTCTGATTCAACTCTGTTTTCGTTCCAGGAGCATAAGTAATTGTTAACCATTAATGTAAAAAGCTTTGCTTTTCAAAAGCAAGGGCATCTTGCGCGAGCAAAAACTCCAGATTGGATCCATCTACGATAATCGGCAATGACCGGGTATGCGACTTGAGGGTTCTTTTTTTATTACTTTCGAAAACTAAGACAACGTCCGTGCTTGATTCCATGCCTTTTGAGCCAATCACCTAAGAATCTGCTTAAACGGCCAAGCCACTGCTACGGGCGGTGGGATGTACCGTGTCGCTGCTAAAATCATCCTGAGTGAAGGGCCGTCGAGATGTCCCACATCGGTTTTCCTTTTTAATGTCCCAACGACGCGTGCAGGCCGGCAAGTTGGAAAGCGTGACAATCAAATGAAAGCCGCTGTCTTGACTTCGCCGGGCGATATTTCAAAGTGCCCGCTTGAAATCCGCGATGTTCCGCGACCACAACTCAAGCCCGGCCATGTTCTCCTGCGTGTGAGCGCCTGTGGCATTTGTCGAACGGACTTGCACATTGTGGAGGGCGAACTGCCGCCACGCTGCAATGAAATCATTCCTGGCCATCAGATCGTTGGAGAAATTGCCGATCCCGGCACGAGCAATCTTGCGTCAGGCGCTCGCGTTGGCGTTTCGTGGATGGGCGGCGTGGATGGAAGCTGCTGGTATTGCTGGCATGGGATGGAAAATCTTTGTGACGCTCCTGCTTTTACCGGCTACAGCCTGAATGGCGGTTACGCCGAATATGCAATCGCACGCGCTGATTTTACGTTTCCGCTGGAGAACCGGCTTGACGATCTCCAGGCTGCGCCTCTTTTGTGCGCGGGCATTATCGGGTTTCGCAGCCTTCGCGTGGCCGAAGTTAAACATGGCGAACGCGTGGGATTATTCGGCTTTGGAGCTTCGGCGCATCTTGCCATCGCGGTGCTGCAAGCCTGGAATTGTGAAGTGTACGTTTCCACGCGGGGAGCTTCTCATCGCCAACTCGCGGAAACGCTCGGCGCAAAATGGGTCGGCAATGAAACAGAAAAACCGCCGGTCCCGCTTGACCGCGCTGTGACCTTTGCGCCCAGCGGTGACGTGGTTATAGCCGCTCTGGCCAGCCTTCGCAAGGGCGGCATTGTCGCCATTAACGCAATCCACCTCGACCGCATTCCTGAGTTTGATTACGACTCGCTATTGTGGGGTGAGCGGCAAATCCGCAGCGTCACCAACATGACTCGCTCGGATGCCCGCGATTTTCTGCAAATTGCAGCCGAGATCAACCTGCGCCCAAAAACCACGGTGTTCTCTCTCGACCAGGTTAATGACGCTTTGGCCGCGGTTAAGAATGATTCAATTGATGGAGCAGCCGTCATTGTCCCCTAGCTATTCTTTTTGGTGTCGATTTGGAACGCCATTCCAATACAGGTGAGCAGTTCTGTTAGCCTGCGCATGGTGTTACAATTTCGGCAGTTGCACCTATCACGGGCGGGAGTAATTCAGTGGTAGAATGCCAGCTTCCCAAGCTGGACGTCGCCGGTTCGATCCCGGTCTCCCGCTCCAAAGTCCTCGCGACGAAAGTTCCACTGATAACGATATCTTATAGAGGCGTTACTCTTTTGCCTTCCATCCATGAGTGCAACCATGCCGGTACCAGCTCCGCTGCCGGCCCAAGATGCACCTCATCAAAGTACAAGGCATTGGCAGGCTCCGTCAGCCCCAGAAAAATCGTCCGGGCAGGTTGCGGCTTTTGCTTAAGCATGGTCACAAAGCTCGCCACCGGCTGCACTGATCCCGATGTCCCAATAGCAACAAACGTATCGCACATTTTCAGCGCGTCGTAAATTCTATCGATCTGATATGGCTGCTCGCCAAACCAGCAGACATTGGGGCGTACCAGGGCGCCACAAGCACAGCGCGGCAACTCGCTCTCATAACCCTTGTGGTCGGCAAATGCGGGACGCCCGCAACCGACGGCACACCGGCTCTCAAACAGTTTGCCGTGGATATGGACCACGTCTTCTGAGCCCGCGGCTTCATGCAAACCGTCCACGTTTTGCGTGCAGAGAAATAATTTGCCGTCGCAAAACTCTTTACTCCAACCAGCCAAGGCAACATGCGCCGCGTTGGGTTTAGCATCGCGGGCGCTGGCGCGACGATCAGAGTAATATTGCCAAACCAGCCTCGGATCCTTCTCCCACGCCTCGATGTTTGCCAGTTCATAATGGCTGTGGCCACGCCAACTGGTTCCCTGAAAGACCGGAATTCCGCTCTCTGCGCTGATTCCAGCCCCGGTCAGGACGAATATGTTGCCGCGCGTCTTCATGTGACTGTTTTCTGCCCCAGGTCAAAGTGGCCTATAATTTAGTTACCTTGAGAAAACCAGCTGGTATTGTTCTCTCACTGCTGTTTCTGGCCGCAGTGGCAGTTCCCTCTTCGGCCCAGCAGTATCCTGGCCCTGCCCATGTGAGCCGGCTGCTGTTGATCATACCCTTTGAAAATACGTCCACGGCAGCAGGAACTGACTGGATCGGCGAGTCTTTTCCTGAGGTTTTAAGCACGCGGCTGGGCCCTAGCGGGTTTTTCGTCATGGGACGTGACGACCGCCTCAATGCTTTCGACCGGCTGGGCATTCCCCCGGGAGCAAAGCCCTCGCGCGCCACTCTTTACCAGGTCGGCCAGCAGCTTGATGCCGACTATTTAGTCATGGGCGATTATCGCATTGACCAAGCCAACATCACCGCGCACACCCGCCTAATGGATATGGAGCGGCTTCGCCTCAGTCCAGAATTCACTGAGTCCGGCCCGCTGACCAGCCTCATTGATATTCAAACGGCTCTGGCATGGGACATCCTTAATACAATAAGCTCCGGCGCCATCGCCAAGGCCAGTTTTGTTGCTCAGTTCCCTGCCCAAAGGCCGGATGTTCTGGAGAACTATGTACGCGGAATTACGGCGTCCAACACTCAAGATAAGATCAAGTATTTTAAAGAAGCCGTGCGGCTGGAGCCGACGCACGCTCTTGCCATGCTGCAATTGGGGAAAAGCTATTACAAGGCGCGGGATTATGAGTCAGCCGCAAGCTGGCTTGCAAAAATCCCCAAGACAGACGGCAACGCCAATGAAGCGCAGTTTTATCTGGGACTGGCAACGTTCTATGCGGGTCACATGGATAAAGCGGAAAGCGCCTTCCAGACTCTTGCCTCTCGGCTGCCGCTTACTGAAGTCTTAAACAATCTGGGCGTGGTTGCGGCGCGTCGCGGCGAGAAGAGCGCACGCGGTTACTTTGAAAAAACGGTGCAGACCGATCCTAACGAGCCGGATTATCGCTTCAATTTGGCTGTCACCCTGTTCCGCGAAGACGATACGCAGGGCGCGGCGCGAGAGCTTCGCGAAATATTGACCATTCACCCGGATGCGGAAGCCAAGACCTTTCTGGATGCAGTCGCTTCCGGCACGCCACCTGCCCGCATGCCTCTGGAGCGAATCAAGCGCAACTATGATGAATCCACTTTCCGCCAGATCGCCCTGGAAATAGAGAACACGAATGAGGCGCGCCTGGCCAAGTCTGATCCGGCAAGCCATGCTGCTTTTCATGTCCGCCACGGCCAGGAACTGCTGCAGTCTGGCTTGGCTGGAGAAGCGGAAAAAGAGTTTCGGGAAGCGGTGGTGCTTGATCCCAGCAGTCCAGGCGCCCATGCCGGTTTGGCGGAGGTGCTTGAGAATGACCAAGACATTTCCGGCGCGCGCAATGAGGCCCGCATGTCTTTAAAGTTGCAGCCCACCGCTGACGTTTATTTAGTGATGGCCCGGCTCGATTTAGCGGAAAACAAGCCAGCATCAGCTAAACAAAATATTGACCATGCTTTGGCGCTTGACCCCGCAAATGCGGCGGCGCTTGCGCTCAAGCGCGACATCGTATCGGGGGCCGCAAGCAAAGCAACATCTCAGCAACCTTGAGGTAAGAGTTATGCGTAATCTGTTTTCTAAAATCGGTACTGCCAGAATCGCAATCGTATTTGCGTTGTTCTTTATTTCGCGCGCTGCCTCGGCAGACGTGCTGAAGATAGTTGTAAATGACACCATACATCCATTGATTGCTGAGAGATTTGACTGGGCCATTGAGGAGGCGGAACGGACGCACGCCGACGCGCTCCTCGTCGAGTTGCGTACCCCCGGCGGCCTTATGTCTTCAATGGAAGAAATCATCCAGAAACTGCTTGCGGCCAAGGTGCCTACCATTATTTATGTCACTCCAGCGGGAAGCGATGCTTCGTCCGCCGGTTTTTTCATTCTGGAAGCTGCGGACGTGGCGGCCATGGCCCCAAGCACCAACACAGGAGCTGCGCATCCGGTCTGGGGCGACGGCCGGACCATGGATCCGGTGATGAAAGAAAAATTGGAAAACTATGCTGCCTCGCTCCTGCGTTCCTATACCGGCAAGCGCGGGCGCAATGTGAGTGTGGCTGAGACCGCGGTTCGAGAGTCAAAGTCCTTCACCGCGGATGAGGCCCTGGCGCAACATCTGGTCGACTACATTGCTACCGATGAGAACGATCTCTTTCGGCAATTGGAAGGCAAGACCATCACGCGCTTTGATGGATCCAGGACCGTGCTCCATCTTGTAGGTAAGCCGGTCCGCGTTCAGGAGCTTACGCTTCGGCAAAAGACGCTGTCCGTTCTGATGGACCCCAACATCTCCTTCATCATCTTAGCCCTGGGATTGCTGTGCATCTTTTTCGAATTCAATCATCCCGGCGCAATTTTGCCGGGAGTGGTGGGCTTCATCGCAGTTGCAATTTCACTTTATACCTTGCAGTTGCTCCCGCTGCGCTCCATGGCAGTGGTGATGATCATCGCATCATTTGCGATGTTCGTGCTGGAAGCAAAGCTTCAGACACACGGCATTGCTGGCACTGGCGGCATTGTTTTGATGGTGATCGGTGCGCTGTTGTTGGTGGATGGCCCGATCCCGCAGATGCGAGTACATCTATGGGCAGCCTTATCGGTGGCTATCCCAATTGGCGTGATCACCGTGTTTCTTATGACCATCGCTCTAAAAGCGCGCAGAAATAAGGTCGTGACTGGCGAGCAAGGGATGATCGGAGAAGTGGCGATTGTTTGTGCGCCGCTTACGCCTTCCGGCAAGGTCTTCGTCCAGGGCGAGCTTTGGGATGCTGTCTCTCCGGTGAATGTTGACGCCGGAAATAGAGTGGTTGTCCGGCGGATAGAGAACCTGATGCTTCACGTTGAACCATTGCACGAGCCGGTCTCACAACCGTTGGCTGCAAGATGATTTTTGCTTTTTATTGCTCCTGTGCCATAGAATCCGTTCGACTTTCCCACTCGCTATCTCATGGAGGCGCCTGTGCTTTTTGTTCTTGTTCCTGTTGTCATTTTTCTTCTTTACGTTTTTAACTGCATCAAGATCCTGCGCGAATATGAGCGCGGCGTAATTTTTTCCCTTGGTCGCCTTCAGGAGGACGCTAAAGGCCCCGGCCTTATCCTGGTATTCCCTCCAATCCAGAAAATGGTGCGGATTGATCTCCGGCAGCAAGCGCTGGAAGTTCCTCCGCAGGACATCATCACACGCGATAACGTCACCTTGAAAGTGAACGCCGTGATCTATTGGCGAGTGGTTAACGCACCCCAGGCCGTGGTCCAGGTACAGAATTATTATTGGCAGACACAACAATTTGCCCAGACCACGTTGCGTTCGGTACTCGGTGAAGTCGAGTTGGACGAGCTACTGGCCCACCGTGACAAGCTGAATACCCGCATCCAAAGCATTCTTGACCAGCACACCGCGCCCTATGGCGTAAAAGTTTCCAATGTCGAAGTAAAGCAGGTTGATCTTCCTGAATCCATGTTGCGCGCCATGGCCAAGCAGGCCGAGGCGGAGCGCGAAAAACGCGCCAAGATCATCCACGCGGAAGGCGAATTTTCGGCGTCGCAAAGGCTTATGGAGGCGGCGCATATCCTCTCGGGTGAGCCCATTGCCATCCAGTTGCGTTATCTGCAAACGCTCACGGAAATTGGCGTGGAAAAGAACACGACCATCGTCTTCCCGTTACCAGTGGACATGATCTCCGCGATTACCAAAGCTGTGGAAAAGATCTCCAATAAGTAAAAATCGGGTTACACTGGGGCAGGCTTTGGGACTAAAACAGGGTACGAGAACGGGGGGATGAATGGCAACTGGAACACAGATGGCCGCAAAGGATACAGATCAGCTACGCGATACTGAGATCACCCTGAGCACGGGCAAACTCCTTGGCATGTTTTTTGCTCTTGCAATCATATGCGGCGTGTTTTTCACCATGGGATACCTGCTGGGCAAGAGCACCAGCGCAGGTGGAAGAACCGAGATCGTGGCCACGGTGCCAAGCAGCAGCGCCGGCAAACCTTACGCCGGAAATAAGATCCCTGAAGCAGTCACGCAGACTTGCCCTCCCGGATCGCCCAACTGCGCCCCTGTCTCAAGCACGACGGACACGAACCATTCCGCAAAGCCTGCTGACAAACCACCCGCAGCTCAACAACTATCAGGCAAGACACCAGATCAGAGCGCGACGCAATCTGCGGCCACTGATGGTAAAAATGGCGCAGCAAGCTCATTTATGGTGCAGGTGGCAGCCGTATCAAAACAGGAAGATGCGGAGATCCTTGTCTCGGCGCTTCGCAAAAAGCAGTATCCGGTCTTCATCGCCAATTCAGCCGGTGATCCTCTGTTCCACGTGCAGGTTGGGCCATTCAGCGACAAGAAAGATGCTGAAGCCATGCGCACTCGCTTGTCTGGCGATGGCTATAACGCGATAGTTAAATAGCACTTTTTCTGAAATCCCGAATCCCGCAAAGCGGGTGAGGGGACCCTATCATCACAGTGCGCAAGCCTTCATACAGAACCCTACGGCTATGCTTGCAGCGTTACGAAAGCGTTGTCGTCAAAGCCGGCTTGAGTTGTAACAATAGGGTTCCCTCGTTGCGCTCGGGACTTCAGAAAACTAATCCGTATCAAACCGCTGTTCCAGAAATGGGTCCCCGTACATGTGATAGCCGTTCTGTTCCCAGAAGCCAGGAATATCGTGCTCCGTGAATTCCAGTCCGCGCACCCACTTCACTGATTTCCAGGCATAAAGATGCGGCACAATCAGCCGTAGCGGATAGCCGTGGTCCGCCGATAGCGGCTGGCCATTATGGTGAGTGGCAAACAGCACGTCGTCGCGGTCAAGATCGATCAAAGGGACGTTGGCGGTGAAACCCTGTTCGGCATGCACCAGCACGTACTTGGCTTCCGGTTTGAGCTTTACCAGTTTAAGAACTTCCTGAAATGCGACGCCTTCCCAATCGTTGTCAAAGCGGCTCCAGCGCGTGACGCAATGGAAATCGCTATGCGTTTTGATTCTGGGCAATTGATTGAACTCGTCCCATTTGAGCCGAACCGGCTGTTCCACCAGACCTCGAATGTGAAAGTCCCAGCGCGTAGGATCGAAGCGCGGCACCGATCCATAGTGCAGCACAGGCCACTTCAAAGTAAGTGACTGGCCAGGCGGCAGGCGTCCTGCTTTGAGCATCTGCTGCTCTTTTTCCTTGCGTTCATTGCCGGAAAAGATGCCGGAATCGTCGTCCATAGAACCATTCTAAACTCATTCATTGGAAGCGGTTGGCGGGCATGCTGGCCTCCTCTTGCTCCGCGAGATATGCGGCTACATTGACAAAAGCAAGCAGTAACATGCTGTAAATGTTCGCTCGAAAAGACAATGGTTGACTGGCCACTGCGCCCGGTGTAGCATTTGAAAGATCTCAGATGCACCATTTATTCACCAACCCGGCTTCCGCCAGCAACATGGCCATGTGTTGCTGTACGTGTATGTGTACACGCGAGCGGCCGGTGCTGAGCAATTTTTCTTAGCTTTTAGACTCAGATTAGATCCGGGGCCGCTCAAAGTGAGCGGCCTTTTTGTTTTTGGCTTCTCACACGGGACAAGCGGCGCCTCACAGGAAAGAGGAAGGCATGTCAAAGTTGAAGAAGCCAATCGCCATTTACTATGAACACCCGCACTGGTTCGTTCCGCTGTTTAAGGAACTGGAGCGCCGGGGAGTTCCGTTCGTCCGCATTGACGCGGCCCAACACCATTTCGATCCCGCCCACTTGAACGGCGAGGGCGGTTACTCACTGGTGTTCAATCGAATGAGTCCTTCCGCCTACCGCCGTGGGCATGGACAGGCAATCTTCTACACGCTTTATTACCTCGACCATCTGGAGCAGCGCGGCAAGCGCATTGTGAACGGCCAGAAGGCGTTTCGTTATGAAACGTCGAAAGCCCTGCAGCTTTCATTGCTGGAGAGGCTGGCACTTCCCTATCCCAAGAGCCGTGTGATCAACAACCCCGCGGACGCAGTACAGGCATCTGAGGGGCTGCGCTTCCCTATCGTGGTGAAGCCGAACATTGGCGGCAGCGGTGCAGGCGTAACCAAATTCAATTCGCGGCAGGAACTCGAGTCCGCGGCCAAAGCAGGCACGCTTGATCTGGGCCTGGACACAACCGCGCTGGTACAGGAGTTCATTCCCGCTCGCGGTGGCCATATCGTGCGTGTAGAGGTTGTTGGCGGCAAGTTTCTCTATGGAATCAAAGTTCACCTCACGGGTGAAACCTTTGATCTCTGCCCGGCGGACATCTGCAGGACCACTGGCGGCCAGGACCTGGCCCGTGCCGCGTGCCCTGTCGATGCGCCTAGAACCGGCCTGAAGGTTGAAGGCTACACGCCTTCCGATGAAATTATTCAACAGGTCGAGCGCATCATGCATCAGGCGCAGATTGAAGTAGGAGGCATCGAGTACATCATCGATGATCGCGACGGCAAGCTTTACTACTATGACATCAATGCGCTATCCAACTTCGTAGCTGACGGACTGAAAGTAGTTGGTTTTGATCCATTTGTCCGGCTGGTCGACTTTCTGGAAAAGGAGGCCGCGTAATGCGATACGGATATTGGCTCCCTGTTTTTGGCGGTTGGCTGCGCAACGTTGAAGATGAGCGCATGGAAACCAGTTGGGCCTACGTCAGCAGGCTGGCACGGCGCAGTGAAGAAATCGGCTTTGACCTTACTTTGATCGCCGAGCTCAACCTGAATGACATCAAGGGTCCTGAAGAGCCGTCACTCGACGCCTGGTCCACCGCTGCCGCACTCGCCGCGGTAACGCACCGCCTTGAGCTGATGGTGGCAGTGCGTCCCACGTTCCACAATCCCGCCTTGCTGGCCAAGCAGGCGGCAAATATTGACCATATCAGCAATGGCCGTGTTTCACTGAATGTCGTCTCCTCCTGGTGGGCGGAAGAAGCGCGCAAATATGGCGTCCATTTTGACCAGCATGATGATCGCTACGCCCGCACCTCAGAGTGGCTGGACGTGGTGGACCAAGCATGGAAACACGATCACGTAAATTATCAAGGCAAATATTACAAGGTTGAAGATTTGGTCTTGCAGCCCAAGCCAGTGTCGCATCCGCGTCCGGTGATTTACGCCGGCGGCGAGTCAGAAGCGGCGAAGAGCCTGATTTCGCAGAAGTGCGATGCTTACGTGATGCATGGTGATCCGCCGGAAAAGATCCGCGAGAAAGTCCGCGATCTCTCCGCGCGGCGCGAAAGGTGGGGCCTGCCGCCGATGCAGTTCGGCGTGGCGGCTTACGCCATTGTCCGCGACACCGAACGCGAAGCCCAGGCAGAGCTGCGCCGCATTACGGATGTCCAGCAGAACGCCGCCGGATACCAGAATTACCAACAGTGGCTGGCCAACACACAACTGGAGCAGCGCGTTTCTCTGGAAGATTACTCTGTATCCAATCGAGGCCTGCGTTCCGGCCTTGTGGGAACGCCGGAGCAGGTGGCTGAGCGCATTGCCGAGTTTGAAGATGCCGGTGCCGGCTTGTTGCTGCTCCAATTCAGCCCTCAACTGGAAGAAATGGAGCGGTTTTCACAGCAGGTTATCCGGGCCGGTGCGCGCGTACTGGCCCATGCAGGTTAATCGACGTTCGCGTCCCGCGAAACTGAAGAGATAAGCCAGCCGGCAAACGCAAGATCGGTGGGCTGCTCTTCAGACAGCAGACGAGCTTCATGCTCCTTCCCGGAAGCTCGTCTGCTACAAACTCTGGTATTGAAAATCCACAGCTCGCTTTTGTCCTTCAGATTTCCAAATATATGAACTAGGCGAAAAAACGCCTCAGATCGTCAAGGCTGGTGTTGACAAAATCTTTCACTACCAGATCGGCGCCAGCCTGCTGAAGCAGGGATTCCCTACCGTTGGCAGCGATACCCATACACTTCATCCCCGCAGCTTTTGCCGCCAGCACGCCGGCGACCGCGTCTTCACACACCAGCACGCCGCTCGGGTCGATTTGCAAGGCTTGAGCGGCCAGCAAAAACAAAGCTGGATCAGGCTTGCCTCGCTGGACATCGTTTCCTGTCACGACAGTGCGAAAGCGCTTGTTTAGATTTAAGATTTCCAACGTTTGCTCTACTCGACTGCGGCTCCCAGAAGTTGCGACGGCAGTCGGCACCACGGCGGCTTCAACCTGCAAGAGAAATTCGGCAAAGCCCGGGACAAGATTCAATTCACCGGCGCTGGACTGAAATAATTTATCCTTTTCGGCACCGTAGCTCGCGATTTGTTCCGCAGAGAGGTCATCACAAAAATGGCGCAGTATCTCTTCGCGCTTCGCGCCTTCCTGCACAAAAGACAACTCCGCGTCACTTACTGCCTTACCTTTGGAGTACAGAAATGCTTTCCACGCCTGCATGTGCGCAGGATGGCTATCTACGATGACTCCATCAAAATCGAAGATGACGCCGCCAAGCATCGTTTTTTCCTATAAACCTCGACCTGCCGACTGTAGTTGATCTAATCCGGGCCAGGATCGCTGAGCATCTTGGTAATTGGAGAGTGTGCCGATATCCAACAGGTATTCAGAAATTTTATATGCGGCCATGTTGCCGGCCATCTTTGGGAGCACGTCAAAGCCCAGATCGGCGGGCCGTTGGGCCGGCAGAAAATCAAAAAGATCCGGCTCGGCGATCATCACGCCGGAAAAAGCCCAATTGCTGGCGGGACGCTCAGGCTTCTCCACAAAGTCGCGTATAACTGCATTCTCGTCCGTGGTAACGATGCCGCATCGGGTGGGGTCGGGTACCTGATATGTGCCCAGCGTTGCCGGATAAACTTTCTGCTGATGGAATTCAAACATTCGTCGCAGGTCGATGTTCGTCAACACGTCAGCGTAAAGAACAAAAAAAGAATTTTCTTCGGCGACAAACTCGCGATTCTGTGCCAATGTTCCCGCGCTGCCTAGCAATTCCGGCTCTTCTACAATGCGCATCCGCACTTCTGTTTTTTGCTGCGCGGCAAATTGTCGAATAGCTTCCGCATGAGCGTGGGCATTGACCAGGACATCAGTGATTCCGGCAGCCTTGCAGTTGTTGAGCCATATTTCCAGCAGTGGAATGCCCTGGATCGGCAGCAGGCATTTGGGAACACTATCTGTCAAAGGGCGCAGCCGTGTGCCGTTGCCGGCCGCCAGAAGAAAAGCTTTCATGAGATAAGAATAAATGCCACCGCACTAAAAGAGTGAATTCACCGCTTGCCCCCGGAGACGGACATAACCACGCTGAGTTGTTTGCGCTTCCATTGCCATGCGGACTCGATGATCTCGTGCAGAGAAGAGTGCTGGGGATTCCAGCCCAGCTCATGCATGATGCGTTTGGGGCTGGCGCACAGTATCGCCGGATCGCCTTCACGACGGGCGCTTACACGCAACGGGATGGCGCGCCCTGTAACTTCCCCCGCGGCATCGCATACTTCTCTCACGGAATAGCTTTTTCCCAGCCCGATGTTGTAAGCGCGCATGCCTGGCTTGTTCACATTTTGCAGAGCACATATATGCGCGCTGGCGATATCGAGCACATGCACGTAGTCGCGCAGGCATGTGCCGTCAGGCGTGTCATATTCATCACCATAAATGTTAAAGACCTTGCGCTCTCCCGTGGCCGCCTGTAGAAGAAGCGGGATGATGTGCGTTTCAGGGTCGTGGCGCTCTCCCAATTCCGCCGTGGCGCCGGAAGCGTTGAAATAACGCAGCGCGGTCACACTCCAGCCATAGGCACGCGCATACCAGTCAAGAATCCGCTCGAACATCAACTTGGTTTCCCCGTAGGAATTGACGGGTTGCTTGGAATCATCCTCATCAATGGGGACACGCTTTGGCGTACCATACACTGCCGCGGAAGATGAGAACACAAAGTTCTTGATGCCCGCCGCGCGCAGCACCTCCAACATGGCAATTCCTGAAGCCACGTTATGCTGGAAAAATATTCCGGGATTGCTGACCGACTCAGGAATCAGCGCTTTGGCCGCGAAATGAAACACCGCATCGAAATGGATATGGCTCACTAGAGATTGCATCGCGCTCTGGTTGCCAATATCAATTTGGAAGAATGCCGCGCCTGCTGGGACGGCTTCCCTGTATCCCGTAGAGAGGTCATCCACAATGGTGACGGAATGCCCCTTTCGCAATAATTCAGCGCAACAAACCGACCCTACATATCCAGCGCCACCGGTAACCAAAACATTGGCCATTGCTACACCCCTGATCCACGCAAGACCCTTGCTGGAGTTTTGATGAGTATTTTCAGGTCAAACAAGAGCGACCAGCTCTCTAAGTAAAATAAGTCCATTTCAATTCGGCGGCCATAGCCGGCCTGCTGATCGCCACTCACCTGCCAATGACCGGTCAAGCCGGGCTTCATTTCAGAAAAAATCCACGCCGCATCACCATATTTTTTGAGCTCGATAGGAGTAATCATCCTTGGACCAACCAGGCTCATTTCTCCTTTGAGCACGTTCCAGAGCTGAGGTAGTTCATCCAAGCCTGTGCGGCGTAGGTTGGCTCCGGCCAATGTAACGCGGGGATCGTCCTTCAACTTAAAATTTACTTCAAATCGGCTCCGAAGCTGAGCATCGCGCCGCAACAGTTCGTCGGCATCCACACGCATGGTTCTCAACTTAAAGGCGTCAAACTCACCCCCTGGGCCCACTACACGACGGCGGAAGAAGGCCGGCCCGCCATCGTGAAATTTGATCCGCAGCGCCAGAATCAGCACCAGAGGCGCGGATAAGACCAAAAGGAATGAAGCGCCAACCAGATCGATTGCTCTCTTTGCCGTTCGATTCCAGCGCGTGAGCGGCAGCCGTCGATTTCGGATGAGCTCTTGCGATTTTATGGCGGCAGAAGCTGGCACTTTAATCTCCGCCAATTGTGGTTTCGGTCGCCAGTGCGGCCGGTTTCGAAAGTAAAGACAGGTCGGAGTCCACCATCATTCGCACCAGATCGTCAAATGACATTGTTGGCTTCCAGCCCAGAATCTTAGTTGCTTTGCTGGCATCTCCACTGAGTGGCTCGTCCTCTGCGGGACGCAGCAGCGCCGAATCGATCTCAACGTGCTTTTGCCAATCCAGCCCAAGATGTGAGAAAGCAATCTCCAGCAGCTCTTTTACGCTGTGAGTGATTCCGGTGGCGATCACAAAATCGTCAGGCGTGGGTTGTTGCAGCATCAGCCACATTGCACGAACATAGTCGCCGGCAAAACCCCAGTCGCGGCGGCCTTCAAGATTTCCCATTTTGATTTTGTCTGCCAGGCCCAGCTTGATTCGTGCGACCTGCCGTGACACTTTGCGCGTCACAAACTCTGGCGCTCTGCGGGGCGATTCATGGTTGAAAGCAATGCAGGAACAGGCAAACATGCCATAGCTCTCGCGATAATTGATCGTAATATGATGGGCAAACATTTTGGCGGCGCCATATGGATTGCGTGGTTGCATGCGGGACGTCTCGCTTTGCTGCACCTCGTCATGTTAGCCGAAAATTTCAGAACTCGAAACCTGCAAGAACCGGGCCTCGGGTGCATGCCGGCGAATCGCTTCCAGCATCCGCAACGCGCCCATGCCGGTGACTTCCATTGTCAAAAGCGGCTGGGTCCAGGAAACCGGAACAAACGTCTGCCCGGCAAGGTTGTAGACTTCATGGGGCTTAACTTGTTCCATGGCGCGATCAAGTGAAGTCTGGTCGGCTAGATCAGCCTCAATGTAATTGACCCTGCTGCCTGAAGCGCTCGCGCTTTCGCGATTCGCCCGCGCGATGTTACGGACAATTCCGTAAACCTCGTATCCCTTTTCCAGCAGCAACTCAGCCAGATAAGAACCATCCTGTCCGGTTACTCCTGTGAGTAAAGCACGCATCCTGAAGAACACCTCTTACGGTTCTGATCTAATTTGCGGCGCTAGCTGGATCGAATTACGTGATGATATACCGATATTGTTCCCAGTGCCGCTTTGTCCCAGGAAAAATCAGCAGCTCTCCTCAGGGCATCGAATCTTTTTTGTTGTAACTCCTCGGGACTACGCAACAATGCGACCAAAGCTTTTGCCATTGCATGAACGTCAAATGCGTCAAAGCACTGAGCGCCTGCGCCGGCGATCTCTGGCAGCGAACCGCGATTAGAAGTAATTACCGGACATCCGCATGACATCGCTTCCACCAGTGGAAGCCCGAAACCTTCATAAAGCGAAGGCATCAGGAATGCGTGAGCATGGCGGAAGAGTGTGGCCAGATCATTCCCACCAAGATAGCCAAGATTATGTAAGTCGAGTTTGCGGGCGCGATTGCCGGCAAATTGTTCTGAACTCTTTATGTATCCGTAAACCACAGTGTGAAAGTCCACGTCCGAGTCTTTCTTCGCGATCTCCAAGGCCTGAAGTGCGCTTTCAAGGTTCTTGGTGCGCCAGTTGCGTGCGCTGCCGACGACGACAAACGGCTTTCTGATCCCAAACCGTTCCAGCACTTGATTTTCCTCATCGGGCGCACTGCATGAATGAAAGATGTCC
>JBARNL010000072.1:0-2933 GCA_049802955.1 Candidatus Angelobacter sp. | reverse complement strand
CAAGGGCAATTACCGTTTCGGCCCTTTTTTTATGACGTGGATGCGGTGTATGCACCACCCCTGGGCAAGCGCGCCCAATTGGAGCTTTCGGCTGGAATCGGAGCTGAGAGTATCCGTTTTTATACGCCAAGATTTCAATGCTCTTTTAGCGGGTGTACGAATTTTGTGAGCAGCAATCACTTCCTTGGGCAATTTGGCGCGGCCGTCCGGCTGTACGTGACCCCCAAAATCTTCATACGGCCGGAAGCTCATTTGTATGAAGTCCACAATAATAATGACGTCGGGTTCACCGGTCCACGCGCTACCCGCTTTGGCGTATCGATCGGCTATTCGTTCAGGAACCAGGAATAAACTGCAAAACTTAGCACCAGGAAGGCCCATCGGCACGGGATGGGCCTTTCGTACAATGTGTCTCGCGCCAACCGGACATCTGACCTGCTGCATTTCCCTCTATATGTTTTGCACTGTCCAACGATACCGATGAAAAAGCCATCCAAGTTGCTGGAGCAAAAAATGGTGACCCGGATTTTGTTCGTCGATGACGAAGCGGGGATACGCAACACATTAAAACCGATCCTTGAACAACACGGATTTGAAGTGACTGTGGCAGCAACCGTTCCTGAAGCCCTGGAACAAATGAACCATGCGACTTTTGAAGTGCTGCTTTCCGATTTGAATATCGGACAGCCTGGAGACGGTTTTACAGTGGTGAGCGCCATGCGCCGCGTGCAGCCGCAAGCAGCAACTTTCATTCTTACGGGCTATCCGGATTTCGATACTGCGTTGCAAGCCATTCGCAGCCAGGTGGACGATTACCTGCTCAAGCCGACAGACGTCCCGACGCTGATCCATACCATACAGAGCCGGCTGGAGAATCGCCGGCACATTCCTCCAGATAGGCCGATAAAACGGGTCTCAGACCTGATGGAGGAGAGCCTGAGCGAAATTACCAAAGAGTGGCTCCGGCTGGTGAAAGCGCATCCCGAATTAGGAGCAATCCATATCAGCGACAAGGACCGCGTTGATCATTTGCCGCTGCTGATTGATGAAATGGCCAAGCGGGTTGATAAAGGTGCTGAGATCACAACCGAACGGGCAAAATCAGCGGCCTTTGCCCACGGAAAAGAGCGGGCCCAGCATGGATACACCATCCCGCTGGTAGTGATTGAGATGCGATTGCTGCAGCACGTTCTCTCCGCCGTGCTTCAGCACAACCTTATTCGCATGGACTTGAGCACCGTCATCGGAGACATGATGCTGGTGGGCGAAAGCCTGCAGGAACAGCTGGAATTTTCCATCCGCGGGTTTCAGCAAGGCGCGCGCGAAGCAGCCTGATCCCACCCTATTTTTTTGCCGCAATAAGTTTAGGCTGCGGGATTACCGGGACGTGTCCGCGTTTATAGATCATCATGGTGCGTGTGAATTCGATCACAATGCTGCCATCCTGCTTATATCCTATTGTCCTGACCTTGACGATACCCACGTTCAGCCTTGATTTGGATTCGCGTTTTTCCAAAACTTCACTGCGGGAATAAACGGTGTCGCCTTCAAAAAGCGGATTGGGCAGGCGGACTTCGTCCCAGCCCAGATTGGCCATCGCATTTTGCGAAACGTCGGACACGGACTGGCCGGTGACTAGAGAAAGCGTGAAAGTGGAATCAACCAGAGGCTTGCCATATTCAGTTTGGGCGCTGTAAGCGGCATCAAAGTGAATGGGATTTGTGTTCTGCGTGAGCAGCGTGAACCAGATGTTATCGGCGGCAATCACGGTGCGGCCAAGTGGATGCTGGTAAACGTCGCCAATTTCAAAATCTTCAAAAACGCGTCCGGTCCAGCCTTGCTTAACTGTCATGTTGCTCTCCAGCACTAATAGGAACGCGGCAATCCCAGCACGTGTTCGGCAATATAAGAAAGGATCAGGTTGGTGGAAACCGGGGCCACCTGATAAAGACGTGTTTCTCTAAACTTGCGTTCTACATCGTATTCTTCCGCGAAGCCGAAGCCGCCATAGGTCTGCACAGTGGCATTGGCCGATTCCCAGGATGCATCCGCCGCCAGCAGCTTGGCCATATTGGCTTGCGGGCCGCAGGGCTTATGCGAATCGAACAGGCCCGCAGCTTTTTCCACCATGAGCGACGCAGCCTCAACGTTGGTATACGCGCGGGCGAGAGGAAACTGGATACCCTGGTTCTGTCCAATAGGCCGCCCAAATACGATGCGTTCTTTGGCATAATGGCAGGCCCGCTCCAAAAACCAACGGCCATCGCCAATGCATTCCGCGGCAATCAGGATGCGCTCAGCATTCAAGCCGTCAAGCAAATAGCGAAAACCCTGGCCTTCTTCACCGATAAGATTGTCCGCGGGAACTTCAACGTCATCAAGAAAGATTTCAGTGGTGGCGTGATTCATCATGGTGCGGATCGGGCGGATCGTCAGCCCATGATTTTTTGCGTGGCGCAGATCTAGCATCAGGACAGAAAGTCCTTCGCTGCGCTTCTTTGCATGTTCGATTGGAGTAGTGCGCGCCACCAGCAGCATCAAGTCAGAATGCTCGGCGCGGGAAATCCATATTTTCTGGCCTTTGACCACGTACTTGTCACCAATGCGACGCGCAAATGTCTTCATCTGCGTGGTGTCTGATCCGGTGGTCGGCTCGCTCACGCCAAAGGCTTGGAGTCGAAGTTCACCCCGGACCAATGCGGGCAGGTATTTTTTCTTCTGAGTCTCTGAGCCGTGGCGCAATAGAGTTCCCATCACGTACATCTGGGCGTGGCAAGCCGCCGCATTGCCGCCCGAGCGATGGATTTCTTCCAGAATGGTCGCGGCCTCGGCAATTCCCAGCCCAGCGCCGCCATATTCTTCTGGAATGAGCGTGGCCATGTAACCAGCCTGGGTAAGCGCCTGGACAAAAGCTTCAGGATACGCGCGCTGGC
>JBARNL010000071.1:0-7213 GCA_049802955.1 Candidatus Angelobacter sp. | reverse complement strand
TAGGAAATGGAACTACAGGAAGCGACAACGGGAACGTCTTTGGTATTACGAATTACAAAGACACTACCCGAAGCCAAACATTCACCTATGACGCGCTCAACCGTTTAACTTCCGCCCAGAATGCCGGGACCAACTGCGCCGCCACGGTGATCGGCGGCAAGACCGAATATTGGGGTAACTCCTACGGGTATGACGCCTGGGGGAACCTGCTCAATAAAAGCGTCACGAAATGCTCAGCCGAAAACTTCAGTGTCGCAGCGCTGGCTAACAATCAACTCTCCGGCTATGGCTATGATGCCGCTGGCAACATGACCAATGATCCCACTGACGGGATCACACTCAACTACGATCAGGAAAACCGTCTCACTGGCGCGGCAGGTTACACCTACACCTACGATTCTGACGGTAACCGGGTAAAGAAATCCAATGGCACCACGGGAACGCTGTATTGGTATATGACACCAGGGATTGTTGCGGAAAGCGACTTGAGTGGAAACCTTAAATCGGAGTATGTCTTTTTTGATGGCGAGAGAGTGGCGAGAAAAGACTTTCCGAGCAACGCCATTTCTTATTACTTTTCTGATCATTTGAGGACCGCGTCGGTGATTACCGATTCAGCCGGCAACATCAAGAGCGAGTCTGACTTTTATCCTTGGGGCGGCGAGCTTCAGTTCGTCAATAACGATTCCAACCATTACAAGTTCACATCAAAGGAGAGAGATTCAGAAACTCAACTCGATTATTTCGGAGCAAGATATTACTCGAACGGATTGGGGCGGTGGATCTCAGCAGATTGGAGTCCGACACCGTTACCGGTGCCGTATGCGGATTTCGACAATCCACAATCGCTAAACCTATACGGATTTGTTGGAGGAAATCCGGCGAGCAAGGCGGATCCGGATGGGCACTGCTGGCGATGGGTTCAAGGCATCTGCAATGTTGTTCAAAGATTGGGCAACAAGATGGGTGGAAATGGGTTTATCACCAATAAACAATTAACCGAAAGACGAAGAAGCTGGTTATTGGAGCAAACAGCCAGCAAGGAGGATGCCAAGAAAGTTGAGAACTTCACGCCCGACCAGGTTCGAAATAACTATCTGTGTCTCCACAATGAAGCATGTACTCAAAGAATGAGGGATGCTCTTGAAGCTGCGCTTGTTGCAGCTTCATCACTACCGGGCGGTCCGACCAGCCCGAATCAAATGCAGAAAAAAGTAGAAGCAGGTCAAGCGCCGAAGTCAGTGGACCGCGTGGATTCTCCCAGATTTCCCCATGAAAAACCTCATATTGAATTTAAAGATGGAAATGCGTTGAATAATGATGGAACCTGGAAGCATGGTGGACGGGATCTTACAAATGTTGAAAAGGAATGGTTGCAAAACAATGGATGGCAGCTTCCTAAATAAGGATTATCAGCACGAACAAATCATAGAATCTTGGATGCGTACCATCATCAGAGATGGCGGCATTACTAGATATGATGAGCTTCACATTGATCGAATCGATCATGAATGGGGATCACGGAACCTTTGGATTTCGTCAGCATTCCACGTTTATGATCTTGCAGCTAATGTCCGCAACAGATGCAAACTCAACTTTTCAGTTGTAATGGCGTTCTCTCTAAAAGTTAGTAAGGAGCCCACAGGAATAGATTTTTATACGCAGGACGAATTTGAAGCACGGCTCGATCAATCTCCTCCTTCCCTCTATCTTTTTCAGAGAGGAAGGGAGCCCTGGACGGCAATTAAAGATGGCGTTTCCGATGATTTACTTGTGCAAAAGATGAGCACAAAGATATTCGGGAGTTTGGCGTCTAGAAAAGACTGCTGGTACATACAGTTCAAGCACAAGAGTGTAAACGGTTACAGCCGCTCAGTATTCGTTACAGCTCGTGAAAATTAGCCGTTATCTCCGGGCGAACCAATCCGTATAGATCTAATCTGGAGATGAAATGCGCTCCTCTTTTCCAAACCATGAATTCCTTTGGTACTCGAGATCAGGGCAATGTTTTTGGATTACCATTACAAAGAGACAACCCGCAACCAGACGTTTACGTACGATGCGCTTAATCGTTTGAGTTCCGGCTCATCCTCAGCCAATACAGGAGCGTATTCGTGGGGCGAGAATTATTCCATTGACGCCTGGGGCAATTTGCAGATTTCTCCCATGGGCGGCAAGGCCCATGGCGGCACATTCCAGTTGAGCGGTAACGCTCAGAACCGTCCCACTGGTTTGGCGTATGATGCTGCGGGAAATTTGATGTCATATCTTTCCTCCACGTACACGTATGACCAGGAAAATCGGCTCTCCTCAACGGCCGGCATGAGCTATACCTATGATGGAAACGGTGAGCGTGTGCTGAAATCCAATACCAGTACTGGCGCAGCGGTAAAACGCTATTGGTCCATGGGTGGTAACACTTTGGCTGAAGGAGATGGCTCCGGAAATCTCACCGCTGAATATATCTATTTCGGCGGCAAGCGTGTCGCCCGTATCGACCTGCCCGGAGGTGCGGTTCACTACTATCTCTCTGATCACCTGAATTCGACCAGCATCGTTGTGAGCTCTTCGGGTATTCCGGAAGAAGAATCGGATTATTCACCATTTGGGACAGAGTATGTTATTACTGGCACTGGAGTGAACCGTTACAAGTTCACTGGCAAAGAACGGGATTCGGAAACTGGATTGGATTATTACGGAGCCAGGTCCTACTCAAATGCAATGGGGCGGTTTGTCAGCGTGGATTGGTCGGCTGTGCCAAAACCAGTACCGTACGCGAAGTTCGACAATCCTCAGTCTCTCAATCTGTATTCGTATGCATTGAATAACCCACTAAGCAACGTCGATCTTGATGGCCACGAGACCGCAGCGGAGAAGGAGAAGAAGATTGCAGCAGCAGCAGCAGCCCAGAAGGGGAGCGATGCCTACGACATAAAGAAGACGAATATCAGCAATCTACAAATATTCAAGAACGGATCAGACAAGTGCAATGAGTTCGTGAGCGATACGGTCAAGTCAGCCGACGGAACACGTCCGGTGGTAGATGGAACAGGCAAGATACCCACGGCGGCCCAATTTGCTGATCCGAAGGTGAAGATCACCGGCCTATCGGCCCCCGATTCTATGAGCAATTCAAAGCCGGGAGATGTGATCGCACAGGATCATGGTCCGAATCCCAATACCGGTAACGAAGAGGGGCACGTAGGAATCGTTGTAAGCCTTCCCCATGATGGCCAACCAGGCCAAACTGCGTCGGCAAACGCGAACGAAGGCGGAAAAGTGACAGTAAACGACTGGGGCTTCCGAAGTCCAACTGCTAATCCAAATAACGGAGAAAGGAACGGTGCTTCTTCGCCAGCTCCGATAGTAAGGCATCCATTAGGAGACCCGCAATGAATTTAATGCCCCACAGGAACGAGAAGGTGCAGGTCATACTCCAAGTATTTTTTGGTCTGGTCCTGTGCATCGCCGTCGGAGCGGTGTTGATCTATTCCAGCCTCCCGATCTTCTGGGAGCATGAAGAGCGTTTGCAGCCCCATGTATACCCTATTACTTGGCGCTCAGGTATCTTAGCGGTTCTGCTTCTAGCGGTAACGCAAGCTGTCTCGTTTTTGGTTTTCCGTTGTATCCGGTGGAGCCATACCAGAACTCGCGAATGAAGCGGGTATGAATCAGTCGATCCCAAACCGGAATGAGAAGCCGCGTTTTTTCATCGCATTTCTGGCCGCATCCGTGCCTGTGGTGAAATGGATCATCTTCAGCCTTTACACCGTCGCATCGGCGGGTGGGGTGAGGACATGGGCGGCAGAGTCGGATTATTCACCATTTGGGACAGAGCATGTTATTACTGGCACTGGAGTCAGTCTCATCTATACAGACAACCGCTGTTACCTATGACGCGCTGAACCGCTTGATGTCCGCGCAGAATGCCGGAACTGACTGTTCGGCCAAAGTCCTCCAGAACAAAACCGAATATTGGGGCAACAGCTACGGCTATGACGCCTGGGGCAACCTGTTGCAGAAATCCGTCACCAAGTGTGGCGCGGAAAGTCTAAGCGTCACCGCAGACGGACACAACTGGATTCACGCTTCGGGCACCGACTACCAATACGACGCTGCGGGCAACATGACATTCAACGCCACGCCGCCCACGCAAACTTACACTTACGACCAGGAAAATCGTCTCACCGGCGCTGCCGGATACACGTACACATACGACGGCGACGGCAACCGCGTGCGCAAATCCAGCGGCAGCACGGGAACGCTTTACTGGTATATGACGCCGGGGATCGTAGCGGAGAGTGACCTGAGCGGGAATCTCCAATCGGAGTATGTTTTTTTTGATGGCGAGAGAGTGGCGAGAAAAGACTTTCCCAGCAATGCCATTTCTTATTATTTTTCCGACCACCTGAAGACTGCTTCTGTGGTGACTGATTCTTTGGGAAATATCAAGAGCGAGTCTGACTTTTATCGTTGGGGAGGCGAGCTTCAGTTCTCCAACAATGATTCCAATCATTACAAGTTTGGAGGCCACGAACACGACGCCGAAACCGGACTCGAGTATTACGGGGCGAGAAACTACTCGAGCAGATTGGGGCGGTTTGTTACGTCAGACTGGAGCGCAACGCCGGTACCTGTGCCGTATGCGGATTTTGATGATCCGCAGTCGCTCAACTTATACGGCTACGTGCTGAACAATCCATTGTCGAAAATCGATCCAAATGGACATGAAGATCTCAAGCCCAGGGATTGGGTAGACCCGAAGCCTCAACCGACCAACGCTCAAAAAGACGCGGTTCTTCCGAAGCCTGATGCGCAACACGACCACACGATTACCGTCCGGGAAGTTGAGGGCCAAAATCATAATGTCGCAGGCCATGTGACAGTACAAGTTGATGGCGGGAAAGAGATGGGCTTCGCGCCGAAGGATGCTTCGAAGAGTGTGTTAGATAATAAAAGCGTGCCCGGGCAAGTCGAGCCGCGGGCAGATGGCGTCAAAACTCTAGATGCGGTGACTATTAATGTCACGGCAGACCAGGCGAATCATGCACAAGGAACAATCGATGCGACGACGACCAAACCAGGGAATTACCAACTCGTCGGAAATAGCTGCGTCAACTTCGCTGAAAACGTCATGAGCAGTGCAGGTGCGCCAACTCAAAATGTAAAGACACCCGGCGGACTCATTGAGGTAGTTCGGAAGCAGCAGTATCAAGACAACACAACCCAAACGCACTAGAGGTGCTTAATGCTGATAAAAAATGGGGCTATTGCGGGGGCTGCTGTGGGATCGGGGATTGCGGCTGTAATGATCCTATTGGATCAATGGATGCCGTTCTCTGTGCCAATAAGCAGCTTCATTGATCGAGCGATTTTTAGGGTGTGCCCGTTCTACATCCTTGGTTTTTCAAAATATGTGACGAACAAACCGACATGGTTCCTTGTCACAATCCTGGGCAATGCTCTTCTCTACGGGTTCTTGGGAGTGTTAATAGCCGCCGGTGTCGTACTGTTCCGGAGAGTCGCGCATAATACAGTCTCCTAAGCTGGTGGTGCATATGTCGATCAAAAATGGGGCTTTGGTTAGGTGCAGGAACAGGGGCGTTTATCGCAGTGCTTATGATGATTTTAGTCAGCGTAAGACCCTTTCCTGTAGCGTTTATCGGTTTGCACCGATACTTGTATTCGCCAACGCAAGACCGATCCTGGCGGAAGCGTGAGCCTCACCGTGAATGGGCGCGTTTATTCGGCAAGCTATGGCGGCGGCAGCACGGCCAGTTCTCTGGCCAATATTCTAGTCGGCCAAGTCAATGCCGATGCCGGGGGATTTGCCTTGGCCAGCGGCCCCGCGTGCTCCGACAGCTCCGATTGCACCATCAGCTTGCAGGCGCGGACGGCAGGCCCGAACTACTCGCTCTCCGCGCAAGGACAATCGAATGATGAAGCTGACGGCTTCAATTCATTTGATGCGACTTCGGCCTCCGGTCCCACGCTGACGGGCGGCGTTTATCCAGTAACTACTTATGACGCCGGCACGCTCACGGTCACGGTCAACGGCTTCCAGGCTTCGGCCGCTTATAACCAGAATCTCAATAACACGCCTCAATTGATGGCTAGCGCGCTGGCTGCGGCCTTGAACGGCTCCAATTCGCCGGTCACCGCAGGCGCTTCCGGCGCAACCATCACGCTCACGGCAAAAACTCCCGGCCAAGCCACCGATTACTCGGTTACGGGCAACTCCACGGCTTCATTCACCGCCTCCGGCGCAACGCTCTCCGGCGGCACGGACCCGGGCGGCCTGTTCGCTCCGCTGGTTACCCAATACCAGTATGACGCGCTGGGAAATCTGCTTCGCGTGGACCAGAAAGGCACCGCGCCGAATGACAGCACGCAATGGCGCACCCGCACGTTTACCTATGATTCGTTATCACGCCTGCTGACGGCCAGTATTCCTGAGTCAGGGACGATTACTTACTCATACGACGCAGACGGCAATCTTTTGCAAAAGACCTCGCCTGCGCCCAACCAGACCGGCACGGCAACGCAGACGGTAAGCTACTGCTATGATCCGCTGCATCGTGTCACCGGCAAAGGCTACGGCGCGCAGAGCTGTCCGCTGGCAACGCCGGTCGTCAGCTACACGTATGATGTGGGCGCAAATGCCAAGGGCAAGCTGAGTTCGCTGGTGGACCAGGCCGGAACAGGAAGTTACACGTATGACATTATGGGACGCATGGCGACTGAGACGCGCGTGATCTCAGGCGTGAGCAAGAGCACAACTTACAGTTACAATCTTGACGGTTCGGTAAAAACTCTCACATATCCGAGCGGAAGAGTTGTGACGTACACTCCCGATTCCGCAGGCAGGTTGGTTTCTGCGGTGGATGGGAACGGGACAAATTATGTGACTTCGGCCAGCTACAATGCTGGCGGTTCACTCAAAAGCCTGCTGAACGGCAGCACCCCTGCGCTGAACCAGAATTTCCAGTACACGCCGCGCCTCCAGCTTTGCCGCATTACTGCTCTCACTTCAGGAACGCTGCCCACTTCATGCACTGATACGCAAAACATTGGCAACATCATGGATAGGGGTTATGATTTCCATGCAGGAACTGGGATTGCTGGTACCGGCACAGACAATGGTAACGTTTTCGCCATCACCAATTATCGTGATACTACCCGGTCCCAATCCTTCACGTATGATGCATTGAAT
>JBARNL010000070.1:0-3217 GCA_049802955.1 Candidatus Angelobacter sp. | reverse complement strand
GTCGGTGAACTTCGAGCAACAGATTGTCTATCCCACCAGCTCGATCAATAATGCGCGCAATCTCCTCAACCAGCTTCAGTCGCCATTGCGGCAGATAACCCAGCTGTACCAGCTGCCGGTGAACAGTGCGACGCTGCCGACACCGCAACGGCTGGAGCAGCTTCTCCTTTCGCGCAATCCGCAGGCGACGGCGCAGGTTAGTCAAAACTATGTCGCCGTATATGGCGGCGTCATGTCTGCACAGGATGCGCCACAACCGGTTCGCGAAATGGTGGACGCGACCGACGCCGAGGCCCAGGCGGCGCTCAAGAAGGCGATTCAGATAGATGCCCTCGCGGACCTTGAACTGGGTGCCGCCGACCAGATCAATCGGCAGATTCAGAACGCCGCGCCGGGCAGCGCTCCCATTCTTGAGGCGCAGGTGGCGGCGTGGAACGTTCGGGCGAATGCCTACACACAGTCTGCGATGGCCGAGTTGATGCGGGTGCGCGCAATGGATCTTGCCAATACCAACGCTCTCGTCAAGGCCGGTGCGGGAGGCACGAACACTTTGCGCAATGCGGCCGGTCAGATTCTGGAAAGGACAGCGAGGTAACGCGTGTTTTATTTCCAGCAATTGCTGAACCAGGGATTGTCGGGAATCGACCGGACGCCGATGGTCGGGATCATGGTGGGAATTGCCTACACGGTGCTGCTCATCGGCTTCCTGATCGGGCTTTATTCGGCGGCGATGCGTGGAGGCGATCTGCAGGCACTGGCGGTCACGGCCATCAAGTACTTGGTCGTAGCCATCATTCTGGCCAATTGGTCTACAGTATTCCGCGAGGTCAACAGTTCCTTTAACTCAGTAGCGCAGTCGATGGATGCGGCTTCGGGAGCCGGCGACATGTTCGCGAGCTGGATGGACCAACTCAAGCAGCAATTCCAAAGCGACGGCTCAACGTCGTTCTTTAGTCTTATTCAAGGAGGTCTCTCGGCGCTCACAACTGTCCTGCTGGTCTTTGTTGCATACTTGATTTACGCGCTGGCGGTGATCGTCTTTGGATTCTTCTACACCCTCTATGGCTGCGTTCTGTACGTTCTCGGTCCAATCGTATTGGCGTTGCTGCCGATGCCGGGTGTCAGTCCGCTGGCCAAGAGTTTTGCCACTAATCTTTTCATTTGGAACTCCTGGGGACTCCTCTACGCCATCTTCGGCTCGCTGATCACGGCCATTCAAGCCAATCGCATTGACGATCTGCTTAACGGCTCCGGATTCATGGGCTTCTTCGTGGGCCAGGCCAACACCGTGGTATTGGGTTTGATCAGCATCTTCTACGCGCTGGCGCTCATGCTCATTCCGTTTATTGCCAAGAAAATTGTTTCGGGAGACGTGGGTGCAACCGCTTACTCGATGGTGCGCGCTGCGGCGGTTGCCGCTGGCGCGGCGATGTCCGCCGGAGCTGGATTTGCTGCCGGAGCGGGCGGCGCTTCCGGCGGTCCCGGAGCCGGAAGCTCGGCAGGTGCAAGCGGAGCGGGCGGGGGAGCAGGTGCAAGCAGCGCGGGTGCCACAAGCTCTTCGACTCCGCCACCTCAACCAAGTCTTGCCGGCACGATCCGGTCGGGAGTGTCGAGCGCGATGAACGGTGGCGCTCCACCATCTCCGTCTTCTGGTTCGTCGTCCCCGGAGGGCTCGTCCTCCAATTCCGGATCGTCTTCGGGATCATCTGGGTCGAACGGTTCCGGAAAGAAGTCCTCCGGGTCGTCGAGCAGTCAAGGGAGCGGCGGTTCATCGGGATTCCGCCCGGTGGGTGTGGCGCAAACTGTGGCGTTTCATGCCGGACGAATGGCCGGGCAGGCGGTAGGAAATGCCGCGAACGGCGATGACAAAAAAAGCGCCTAAAAATGAGGGAAAGGAGATACACACGATGTTTCCGTGGCAGAGAGGACCGATTTATGAGCCGAGAGACTCGAACTTTCGGCCCTGGAGTATCACGACGCTCGTAGCATTCCTGTTCGGACGAATGTTCGGGAGACTGTTTCGCAAGAGGGAGAAGAAATGATGTTATTCAGGAAACCACAACCCGCTAAAGAGGAGGGGCAACAGCCCGAAAAGCTCAAGTACATGCGTTATTACGAACACGACGGAGCGCTTCAGGCGTATGCCAACCGCGCCATGGTGCTGGCATTTCTTTGCGTACCCACGACCCTGCTGGCCCTGAGCCTCGCTGCGTACGTCCGCCTGCAACCGCCCACGGTGATTCGTGTCGATCAGAACGGTGAAGCTGCCGTGCTCAATCAGAAATCCACGGCAAGCTCTTTGGTTAACGTCGCCCAGGGCGCAAGTGCGGAGCCGAACGACTTCGAGAAAAGGAGCTTCATGCGTCTGTTTCTCGATCACTATCTCGGCTTCTCGCCCGACAGCGTAAACCGCAACTGGGCAGATGCGCTCAACATGATGACCTCCAACCTTCGTCGCGCCACGCTGAACGCTATGGAGAAGGACAACACCGTCGGCACGATCGAAGATGAGCAGATCACCTCGGTGTTTCACCTTCGCGCGATCGAAGCGTCGAACAGCGACCCGTTGAGCTTCACGGTGTATGCCGTGAAAGAGATTCACCGCGTCACCGACCATCACGAAACCTCCACCAAGCTGGTGGGTAAATATCACATCCGTCTGATTACCGAGCGCCGGACAGACCAGAATCCGAGCGGTCTGCTGATCGCGGAATACGGGGAAGAACTGATCGAGGGCGAAAAGCGCGATGCCGTTGCACAGAGCGCGGGATTCGGAGCCCCGCATTAGAGAGGAAGGAAGAAGACATGGAAGCAACAAAACCGATAACCGATGTTACAGCGCCGGACGCTACCACCAAGAACGGGCGCGGGGGGCGTGGCCGACGCTGGGAGATGAGCCCCGCCGATGTGCGCTACTTCCTGCCCAAAACGGGGACGTCATCCGACCGCCCGGAACTCGGCCGGGAGATGACAAGCGAAGGAGAGGCTCTGGTGGAAGCCTTCAGGACGGGACAGATCATGTTCACAGTGGTCGCTTGGAAGGCGGTACCGGACCTCGAAGGCGATGCTCCGAAGATCGTGAAACAGGCTATGAAACGAAGCTGAATTACAAAGCGGCGAGTTAGCACGAGTTTTCACAAGAGGCCAAGCAAGTCCGGCCCTTTTGAAGACCCTACACAAATTCCATGTAGGGAGAAGTGCTGACCCGGCTCTTGCA
>JBARNL010000069.1:0-1998 GCA_049802955.1 Candidatus Angelobacter sp. | reverse complement strand
GATCTGTGGCTTAGTTTGGGATCTTCTTGACGATTGGGAGCCGCCAGACTATGAGCGAGAAGACGACTACACCGACGACTTGGTTCAATTCCTTCGGGATGAACTAAGCGGCGAGCGCGGGGATGATGGTCGGCGAATCAGTGTGACCAAACGAACGAAAACCTTTTGCGGTATCCCGGACATTCTGATTGATGACCGGCTGGTTTTGGAGTTGAAGGTAGACCCAAGGGAAACGGAAAAAGATCGGCTCGTAGGCCAGTGCTGCAAGTATTCGCAGGAGTGGGCTACATGGGCAATCGTCGTCGACATGCCAGAAGAGCGGGTCGATATGCTTGTGGCGCTTCTGGAGGCCAAGAGCCTGCATTATATCGAGGTTATCTCGTTTGATTTGGACGCAGACGAAGATGACTTTGAAGAGGGCGATGAAGATTAGCCCAAGCCGTAAACGCTAGGAGATGACGAGTAGACCGAGTGGTTGCACTGGTAGACCACATTCTGGTTGTATCGTTCGAGAGCAGCAAGATTGTTTGTGAAAGGGACAACCCGAACATTTCTGGGCTGAGTCCTGTACAACTCCATCACGGCGGGCGGAACGGTCGCTAAAGTCGGCGCATCAATCGAAGTGAAGACGTAAGTGATGAAGGCAGTCGAGCATAAATTGAAATTGAACGAAAGATATTGGTCTTGAGACAGCGGCGTAGAATAACCTCGGTCGGATAGCAGGCAGCGCTTGTCGGCATGCTCACCTTCGTACCGATAGACACAAACCATCGGGTAGCCGGCGGGAGACTCGAAAACCTGTTTGACGATGCCTTCCATGATGTTCAACTCGCCCGGAGCTGGTCGGATCAGCGTCATAAATAACGCGGACAACCACGCTTGATACTCTTCGGAACTGAGGCCGAGTCGTGCGCATAGATAACTTTGGTGGGGCTTCTGCCCTGTGAGCACAGCATTGTAGTCGGCGAGAAGTTCCGGCTCAGCCGGATGGAAACGCAAGACGCCACCGATTGTGTTCAGCACCTTTCTCACCGAATACGGGTTGCGCAGGAAGTTCATGAACTTCGCTACAAAAATCTCGAGAATCTCCTTCTTGAGATCATCCGACCCTTGACCGAGTTTGCGCAACAGGTCCACGGTGTTGGCTTCCATTACCGCCTCGTACTGCTGGAACATCGCTTCCAAGTTGTAGCGAGAAGCCCTGCCGCGAATCACATCGAAGCTAAACAGATCGCGAAAGGCAAGGTTGTTGGAAATGTTCATGCCATGAGTAGAGTCGAGGGACAGCAGTAACGATTCCCTATCGACAAGAGTGAAGGAATAGATACGTTGATTATGTTGCGCTGCACGAGGATTCAACGCATTGAGTCTCTGTTCCACTTGGGATACAAAATGTTGGTTCGCACTATCGTTCGGCCGCTGCACGTCTACCCTCAGGGAAAGCGATTTGTGTCTGTCACGTTGAGACCATGGTTCAAGCCGCGTCTAAGCGGGATTGTCCGGCTCGGAAGCGAAACGGATGTCGTCCTCGTCAAGTTCGTTATGCAGCCTTGTCGTGCAGATCTTCAAGCCAGTTGCCGACCGGGGCGCTATGGTCATAAATGGCAACGCGTGTGGCCGGACCTTTCAGCAGATGAGCATACTGGCTCTGCTTCGGTTCCTCTGTCACGTAGAAGTGACAGTAGATCGACTGCAGGACATGGAGCATATCGTCCATCAGATCAGATGGATTTGAGCCGCGATTGGCACAGCGCCAGTTGTAATAGAGGTCAGCGCGCACGACACTCTTGCTGGCAACGGACACGGGGGAGCCAAGAAATGCTAGAGACCAATTGGGCGGCGGAGTGGAGTCACCGGCGATCCGTGAGAGGTGGCTCGATATGATGGCACCGCCCGAAGCCGTCATCGTCTCGGTTTGCAGCCATTTCGGAAGCTCAGTCTCCGGAACTTTGACCCAGGACTGTTTGAGTTCTTCGCGTCCCTCGAAGTGATCTTTCT
>JBARNL010000068.1:0-5509 GCA_049802955.1 Candidatus Angelobacter sp. | reverse complement strand
CGCGGAGGGCTTTGTCGCTGGATTCTTCTATGCCCTTGATGTTTTCCCACCAGTAGTAACATGTCACCAGCAGAGCGAATGCGGCAGCCGCATGGTTGACGTCAATCTGCGGCGTGCCATGAAACATCGAGTGCATGGCACGAGGGACCCAGCCATGCGCATCGGCTGAGGCAAACAGCTCATTGATCAGGCTGGCTATATATTGCCCGGCGGCTACTCCCGAAATAGGGCCGGTAAGAATGTAGTCAAACATCAGCGCGGAAACGCTGAACTTGGCAAAGGCCCCGCCAAGAGCTTCTTTCACCACGCGATAGACGCCGCCGCGGGTAAACATGGAACAGCTTTCCACGTAAACTGAACGCACCGCGAAAGCGAAGAGCATGACGCCCAGAATGAACCACGGGGCTGACTTGCCCACGGCCTGCTCGGCGATGCCGCCGGCATAAAAGGCGGACGACCCCAGGTCATTCAATACAATGGCGGCGGCCCGCCAGTAAGAAATGAACGTGAGCATGACCGAGGTCGCAACGACAATGCGGACCCGGTTCGAAAGTGGTGGGACAGCTCCTGAGCCTGCTGACATTTTGAAAGTAAACAACGGCCGCTGCCAATTAAAAGCGCCTCTCAGCGCCCCATTCGCAGGGCCGATCCAAATTCCTTAAGTCCCGATTCGACGGCTAATCTCTAGTCTTCTTCCAGCATGCTCTGGGCCGTTTTGACGGCCGTTACAATAATTACCGGCACAGCGCCGATCAGCCCCGCGAAAAACAGGTACTTGAAGACCGGCACAATGTAGTGCACCAGGAAGCTCACTCTAGGCATTGTAGTCCTGTGTCTTGGAGGAATCAAAGCAGAACCACGGTTTGCTAAAAGCCGGTTTGCTAAAATCTGCTCAGTGCGGAAGATTCCTCCCAGAGCATGGATACTCGCGCTCACTTCGAGCGTGCTGCAGATCCTTGTTTTCCCGAACATAAATCTGTACTTCCTTTGCTGGATCGCAATGGCGCCATTGCTTTACGCGCTGCTGCGGGGCCGCGGCGGCGAAGGCGAGCTGTTCGATTCTGAAGGCAAGTCATTGCGTCCGTTCACGGTATGGCAGGGTTTTTTGATCGGCTGGGCCTGCGGCATTGTCTGGTATCTGGGAACGTGCTACTGGATTTATCCGGTAATGAACGTTTATGGCGGACTGCCCGGCGTTGCAGCCACTCTGATTACAATTGCGTTCTGTATTTACATGGGACTGCATCACGGCGCATTCGCCGCGCTAGTGGTTATGATGGCGAGGAGATCGACATCGGGGAATCGCCGCCCTTTGCTCCTGGCTCCCGTGTTCTGGACCGCGATTGAGCTTTTTCGCGATCGCGTGGTGGGCGATCCGTGGAACCCGCTGGGCGGCGCACAAATCGACAATATTCCGTTTGCGCGGATGGGCCAGGTGACTGGTGTTTATGGCCTGTCATTTGCGGTGATGCTGGTGAATTGCGCTCTGGTGGCCGCAATACTGCTTCGCGGGCAGCGCCGCAAGAACCTGCTGGTCGCCACAGTAGCGGCAGCAATCGCACTGCAAATAGGAATTTTTGCCAAACCGGATGCTTTTACCGCAACGCGCCAAGCCGTGCTGATGCAGGAAAACGTTCCTCTGCTGGACCAGCGAGAATGGACTCCTGGATATTTCGACCAGACAATTTCCGAATTGGTAAAGCAGAGCGTCGAAGCAGTGCCCCAGCAGCCTGACGGCAATCCCGGACTGATCGTCTGGCCGGAATCGCCCGCGCCGTTCTTCATTGCGGACCCACGGCTGCAACGATGGTTGGTGACGATGGCGCAGGACAAGAATTCATACCTGGTAATCGGCAGCCTGGGCGAAACGCAAAATGCCAACGGCAAGCAGCAGCTTCTTAACTCCGCACTGGTAATGGACCCGCACGGCAACATTGTTGGACGCTATGACAAGATACACTTGGTGCCGTTTGGCGAGTATGTGCCGTTTCAGAATCTGCTGTTCTTTGCCAACAAGCTTACGCGCGAGGTCGGCGACTTTGCCCGCGGCGATCAGCGCAAAGTGTTTGACCTGGGCGGGACGCATGCGGGAGTTTTCATCTGCTATGAGTCGGTATTTCCCGATGAGGTGCGCGAGTTCACCGCCAACGGCGCGCAGGTGCTGATCAATATTTCTGATGATCTCTGGTATGGAGAAACGGGCGCGCCGGCGCAGCATTTGCAGATGACAAGAATGCGCGCCGTGGAAAACCATCGCTGGATACTGCTGGCTACGAACAACGGCACCACTGCCTCCATAGATCCTCTTGGCCGGGTGGTGAAGCAGGCGCCGCGCAACGTGCGCACGGCAATGGTTGCGCCTTTTTCACCGCAAACTGAAATGACTTTTTACAGCCGCTATGGCGACGTGTTTGCCTGGGCTTGTGTGATAATCTCATTGTTGGCGGTGCTTGTGCGCTGGCGCTACCGCGCTGCCACAATGATTGAAGCCCGCCCCGCATAAAAGTTATGGTCGAAGAATTAGAACGCGAATATGCCGCCGTGCGCGATAAAGTGCGCGATCTGCGGAGCTATCTTTGACGCCCCTTCACTTCGCCAACAATTAGCTGAGATCGAAAAGAAGGTCGGCGATCCCAATGTGTGGGCTGACCAGGAAAAGTCGCAGGTGCTGATGCGCCAGCGCCGGCGTCTGGAAGAATCTCTGGCCATGGACGCCGACCTGGGCCGCCGTGTGGACGATATCCAAGCTTACTTTGACTTGGCTCGCGAAGGCGAAGCCGTGGTGGAAGAGCTGCGCAAAGAAATCGACCACCTGCGTGAAGTGGCCGATAAGCTTGAAACGCAAACGCTGATGTCCGGCGAGCACGATATGCGCAATGCCATTGTCACGATACACCCCGGAGCCGGCGGGACGGAGTCACAGGATTGGGCGGAAATGCTTTTGCGCCTTTACTTGCGCTGGGCGGAGCGACAGGGCTTTAGCACGGAAGTGAACGAATATCAGCCTGCGGAAGAAGCCGGCATCAAGTCAGCGACATTTACCGTGACCGGCGATTACGCGTATGGCCAATTGTTGAGTGAGATCGGCGTGCATCGGTTGGTGCGCATTTCACCCTTCGATCAGGCCAAGCGCCGGCATACATCGTTTGCCAGCGTCTTTGTCTCGCCGGAAATCGACGACTCAATTCAGGTGGACATTAAGCCGGAAGACCTGCGGATTGATACTTATCGATCTGGCGGCAAAGGCGGCCAGCATGTGAACACCACCGATTCCGCGGTGCGCATCACGCACATCCCGACAAACCTTGTGGTGGCCTGCCAGAACGAACGCTCGCAGCACAAGAACCGCGAACGCGCCATGAAGATGCTGCGCTCCAAGCTCTATGAATATGAGCTGGAGAAAAAACGTGCCATCAGCAAAAAGCTGGAAGATTCCAAGCTGGACATTGATTTTGGCTCTCAGATACGTTCGTATGTGTTGCATCCATACAGATTGATCAAGGACCATCGCACCAAGCTGGAAGTGGGCGACGTGGACCGCGTGCTGGATGGCGACTTGAGGCCGTTTATCCGGGCATTTCTTGTGGCGAGGCGGGATGGGAATTAGTTTTCTGAAATCCCGAGTGAAGCGAGGGACCACTAGAGTATCGAGACACTTTGGATCGAATCCACGACCTATTCTCGATTGTAGTTGCCTGAAAACAACGGTGGTACGTTATGATTTTGCGGCTATAGAGATCCCTCGTTTCACTCGGGATTTCAGAAAAAGCTATGGCTCCAATTCTTGAACTCATAAAAAAGAATGCCGTGCCTGTGAACGTGATGCGCTCCGCCGCCAGAGGCGCACTGCCGCTTCCTGCCGATGAGACCCTGGAAGTGCTCGTCTATATGGCGCAGCACCCGCTGTTTGGCCAGGATGCACGCATGACGCTGGCTGGGTGGGACGCGCAGTCGGCGCTGGAAGTGCTCAGCAAGGATACGGCTATGCCGGAAGTACTTCTCTATTATTGGCAGCCGGAAAACCGGCGTCCGGTGCTGATGCCGACGCTCATCGAGAATACTGCTATCCCGGAAAATCTGCTGATGGAACTCGCCGACACCGCTTCCCGTGAGACCGTAAAGATGCTGCTGGCCAGCGTCCGTGCGCGAAGCACGCCGGGCGTGGTGGAGGCGCTGCTGGGAAATTCAAACCTGATGCCAGAGGAGGCGCAGGAGTTACAGGGCGGCCATCCTGAACCGGAGGCTGTACCGCTGCAGACGGAAACGATGCTGGAGGAGTTTGAGGTTGTTCCAGACCCGGAATCTACCGCTGCATTAGAAGCTTTCCAGCGGGAACATGCCGCCGCGATTGCCGCGGAAGAAGGCAAGCCCTTTGAGTTGGTGAAGGATGAAGAGCCTGCGGCAAAAGCCACCGTGACAGGCGCGGCGAGCGGTGGAGAAGAGCCAGGAGAGCCGGTGGAGGCCGTGGCTTCGACAGGCGCTCAGGCGGGAGCGGCACAAGGCGCTTTCGCGCGCGGCATCGCTCCGGACAATCCTAATGATTTTGAAGCCGAAGAGCAGAAAAGACTTACGGTGTTGCAGCGGGTTTCAAAGTTGAACGTGGGCCAGCGGATCAAGCTGGGATTTATTGGCGGGAAGGAAGAGCGGGCGTTGCTGATTCGCGACACGGCGCGCCTGGTACAGAACGCGGTCCTATCTTCCCCCAAGCTTTCTGACGCTGAAGCGGAGTCGTTTGCCGCATCCAAAAACCTGCAAGAGAACGTGTTCCGTGAGATAGCGCGCCAGCGCCGCTTTCTGAAGCTTTATCCTGTAGTGCGCAACCTGGCCAATAATCCGCGATGCCCGCTGGATATTTCCCTGACCCTGGTCAAGACGCTTCACGTTTATGACTTGAAGAGCCTGCGCCATAACAAGAACGTTCCGGATACCATCCGTAAAGTAGCAGCCAAGTTGTACACCGAGAAGGCGACGCGAGGCGGATCGAAAAAAGAATAGCTGCAATATTAGGAGTGTGATGGCCGTCAATGACAAACCTTTAGGCTCATGACACGCTTCTGAATAGAAGGCTGCTTTTACGGAGAACGGATCTATGAACACGATGAAAACAACCGCGACCGACGAGATCGGCGAGCTATTAAAACGCACCAAGACGATTGCTGTAGTGGGACTGTCCGACAGCCCGCTACGCCCGAGCTATGGCGTGAGCGCCTACATGCAGAGCCATGGCTACAAGATTATTCCGGTGAATCCGTCGATCAAGGGCGCGTTGGGCGAAAAGGCTGTTGCGTCATTGGCCGAGGTCGAAGAAAAGATCGATATGGTCGACGTGTTTCGCCGCTCGGAGTACGTGCCGGAGCTGGTGGATGAAGCGATCCGCTTGAAGGTGCCGGCGATCTGGCTGCAGGAAGACGTGATCCATGAAGAGGCGGCGGAAAAAGCGCGTAAAGCCGGAATCTTTGTGGTGATGGACAAGTGCATTTTGAAGGAGCACCGAAGAAGGTTTAGGTGA
>JBARNL010000067.1:0-6321 GCA_049802955.1 Candidatus Angelobacter sp. | reverse complement strand
CTTCACTGGTTCGCGCCGACTGCGGCAGCGTCCCCACCACGGTAAAGTGATTGCCGGTTTTGTCCGTCTCCAGCCGTACATCGCCCACGGCGCTGAAATTGGGATAGACTTCCGCCACGTTCGGCATCTGCTCAAAACTATGCCGCGCCGCATCATCCAAAGGCTTGGCCTGTGCCGTGACTGGCGCTGCTTGCGCAAAGCGCGGACCACGCGAATCCTGACGCGACGTGACTACCACTGTGTCAAACAATCCTGAGCGCCCCAGCTGCCGCGTCGCCAGCTTTTGCAGTCCGATCCCCAATGACAACATGGCCACCAGCGACGCCACGCCCACGCCAATGCCCAGCGTCGTCAGCGAATTTCGCAGGCCCGCTTCGCGCAGGTTGCGTCCGGCAAGCTCAATCAAATCGTAAGCTCTCACCGTGCCGCTCCAATCTTTTCCAATTCATTAATGGATTCGCTCACCAATTTGCCATCGCCCAGAAACACCAGCCGATTGGCATACCGTTCCGCCAGCGAGCGCTCATGCGTGACCATAATCACGGTCATCTCCAGCGTGCGATTGAGTTCGCGAATCAAGTCCATAATCTCCGTGCCGGTCTTTGAATCCAGATTGCCAGTGGGTTCGTCCGCCAGCAACAGCTTTGGACGGTTAGCCAGCGCCCGCGCCAACGCTGCCCGCTGCTGCTCTCCGCCGGACATCTCGCTTGGCCGGTGCTTCATCCGGTCACTTAGCCCCACGCGCTCCAGCGCTTCCACCACGCGCGCGCGGCGTTCCTTGCGCCGCACCTCGGCAAAGCGCATGGGCAGCTCAACGTTTTCATAGAGCGTCATGGTCGGCACCAGGTTGAATGACTGGAAAACCATTCCCACTGTGTGCCGCCGATATTGCGCCAACTGCTCGGATGTCATCGTGGCCAGGTCAGAGCCTTCCACCACAATCGCGCCTGAATCCGGCCGGTCCAAGCCGGCAATCAGGTTCAACAGCGTTGACTTGCCCGATCCCGACGCGCCCAGCAGGGCGATAAACTCTCCGCGCCCAGCCGCCAGGCTTACGCCATCCACTGCTGGAATCAGCGAGCGCCCCAGCTTGTAATGGCGCACCACGGAAACCGTTCTTACCGACTCAAATTCTGTGCCGTTTGTTGCCACAATCAGCTCTCCAATGCTTCTATCCGCATGTTACTACGCCAATTCCCAATCCGTTCCCCAACTCCAGCCATTCACCTTAGGACGAAAGACGCGTTGCGCACCGTGTCCCTCAAACCTGTTGACCTGGACTTCCGATTCAGACCTGTTGAGCGACCAAGTTTGTGCAGCTAGAGCGCCTCGTCCCGAAATCTAAGTGTGTCGTGGAGCGCAGGCGCCCCCGCCTGCGAAAGCTCTGCGCCCTTGGATATTTCCATTGTTCCACTGCCGATTAATCAATCTCCCGTGAGGATCGGGCTTGCCTTCCGATCACGGCGATTTCGGCGATCACGTGCGATTCCGGCGATAGGCGCGCTTTGCGCGCCACCCCCGCCGCCATTTTCTTGTCTTTCGTTGCAAACAAAGACGTTTCCTCCAATCGACGCTTGGGCCTCCCTTGGGCGACGCTTGGGTGGCCCTTGCGTGACCCTTGGGTGACCCAAGGGTCTCCCAATCCCAGACCCAATCCCAGCAATCGGCAGAGGGTCGCAAAATCCCCTTAAACACAAAACGCAACGGTTTCCCGTTGCGGATTACTTCCAATGTGCGCAATAGCCCTATCCTGCATTCCGTCCCACTAAAGATGACGGATCGTAGGCTGCACTCATTATAGCAAACAGATAGCGAATTAAACTTTATTTTCGCATCTTCCCCGGATCAATCCTCCATAGCTCGCCTTTGCCGTGATCGCTCACCCAGACCGAACCAAAGCCATAGCGGATACCGTCTGCCTTTGGATAATTGCCATATTGATCGATCACCTTGTTCGTCGCCGGATCGATGCGCGTCACGGGATTCCCGTCCATGGTGACCCATATCAATCCGTTGCCATAGCAAATTTCACCGCCCTTGCCCGGAACGTGCACCGGGATCACGGCCACAACTTTGTTGGTGGCCGGATCGATACGTGAAACGCTGCCATCCGACTGGCTCAGCACCCACAGCGATCCCGCGCCTTCCGTGCTAAAACGCGGGCCTTCCGCCACCGGGATCATGGCAGTGACTTTCTTTGTCGCCGGATTCACCCGATAGACATTCCCTTCTCCTGAGCTGATTGCCCACACTGACCCAAACGCCAACTTGACCACGCCGGTATCTTTTCCCACGGCAATGCCTTTCAGCTTGCGTCCGGTCTTTACCTCAACCTGTGACAGCGTGCCGGAATGTGCATCTTCATTGCTTGCGTACCAGACATAGCGCTCATCCACGGCGATTGACCCTTCGCCGCTGTCGTCAATGTTCACCGGCACGCGCATATCCACCGCATTGGTTTTGGGATTAATCCGCGTCAGCGTCTTGCCCTGGCAATTGAGCACCCATACGCGGTCCACTCCGATTCCAATTCCATAGCAGGGCTCCTTGTCCACAGCGATCCTGGCCTGCACCACATTGCGCGCCGGATCCACGCGGACAACTTCATTGTTCTTCGCGACCGTGACCCAAACCGAGCCAAAACCGATGGCCAGCCAGTCCGCATCGCCGCCAATCTGTATCTTTTTAATGATTGGCAGCATTGCCGCATCGAGCTTTGTAAACTCCGCAGCCGCCTTCGGATGGGACTCTTTTGCCGGTTGCGCTTGAGGTTCTTTGGCGGTCTGCGTTTGAGTCTCTTTCGCTGTCTGCCCCACAGCGCTCGCTACACGGCTTGCGGAAGTGGCAGTCGCGGCGCGCGCGGTTGTCGTGTTCATCGCGCTCGTCGCTGCCACACCGGCCAGCGCCGTCCGCAAAAGTAATCTTGTTGAAATCTGCATGTTGACCCATACTAGCGCATCGCGCAGCCGTGCATCGATTTGAGAAAGCGACGTTCTGTACTAGAGGCGGATCAGGGAATAATTTAGTGCTTCACTTCAAATCAAATTCGTCATCCCGAGGTTCCGTAAGCGAACTCGCGCTTCGGGTCCCGTTCACGCCTGCTTTTGGCGTGAATGGGCAGGCGAGCGAGTAGGACCGAGGGACCTTTTGTTGAGAATTAGCAACTATCTAAAGATAAGTCTGTACGCTGTGAACGAGGCGGTCCGTAAGCGAGGCAAAAGCACTTGCTTCTCTTCTAGCCGGATTAACGGCTCGCCAAGAACTTTGATCTTATGAGTCCTGTAACTCACTTCTTTGCCGGATGGCTGCTCGCCTCCGTCTCACCGACGGGGCGCCCCACCACGCTCACGCGCCGAGAAAAAGCTTTGGTCGTAGCCGCCGCCGTGGTACCGGATATAGACGGAATCGGCATTGTCCCTGAACTTCTAACCCGCAACACATCGCATCCGCTGCTCTGGTTTTCTGAGTATCACCATTCACTGCACACTCTGGCATTTGCTTTGGTGTGTACCCTCGCCGCGTACATCATCGCCGGCCCGCTAGCTACGGTCGGCCCTCTGCCCACACCAGGCCCTGATCCCAATTTCACCTTCGGCCCGGTCATTCGAAAGCCACAGAGTCCAAGCCGCCGTTCACCCTCACACCCCGGACTCACCGCGTTTCTGGTCTTCATCAGCTTCCACTTGCATCTGCTGTGCGACCTCATCGGTGCGCGCGGCCCAGATGGCGACCAATGGCCCATTCCCTACCTCAAGCCATTCTCGAATGCCATCCATCTCACCTGGCATGGCCAATGGGCGCTCAACGCCTGGCAGAATTTTTTGATCACCGGCATTTTTCTGCTTGCCACCTTCTGGATTGCCTGGAGATACGGCAACTCTCCGCTGGAACTTGTATCCAGTCCGCAAATCGGGCCGTGACTCAGACATTGCGTGATCGCTTTCAGCCAACCGCATCGCAGCCATAGTCTCAGCCCAAAAGCTCTCTAACCAGCCCACGTGGATCTAAGAATTTGCTAAGAATTACCCGAATCAGAACTACATGCTGCTTCTCCGCAAAAAAGTGTTTGCCCTTTAATCTTAGTCGGTTAGAATGCACGCACTCTTCGATGGACCCTCGAAAGCTATCCGTACAAGAGCTGGTATCGTATTGTCTCGACTCGCAGGATGAAGCTGGCTGGACAGAATTTGTGCGCCGGTTCCAGCCTCTGATTGCAGGTGTAATCAATAGGTGTGTCTCTCGCCGTCAAGGCCCAAACCAGGCGCTTGTTGACGATCTGGTTCAAGAGACTTATCTCAAGCTTTGCGCCAATCATTACAAGCCATTGCGCGACTTCAACTTTAGAGACGAGCATGGATTCTTCGGATTTTTAAAAGTTGTGGCTTCCCGGGTCGTGGAAGACCATTTTCGCGGATCGCGTAGCCAAAAGCGCGGCAGCGGCCGTGAAGAGGAAGATATTGAACAAGCAACAACTGCGGCGCCTTTTCGTCCCCATTCACAGCAGCCTGCAGAGGTAATCATCCTGATGGGACAAATCGAGAGTTGCCTGGCGAAACTGGCTGCAGAACCAAATTTCCCCCGCGATCACGCAATCTTCTGGCTTTACTATCGTCAGGGGCTTACCGCCAAAGCCATTTCTCAGCTGCCAGATATCACCTTGGGCACAAAGGGAGTTGAAAGCACATTGCTGCGGCTTACCCGCCACGTGAAGGCGTGCCTCACGGCTCCACCGCCATTGCCCAGAAAGAAGGCTTCTGGGGAATAAGTTATCAAGTTCGGCATATACTTCTGTTCGAAAACGAGTTTGATAAACGGTTACGGAAAGACACTTTTACTCTTAAACAGCGGGTTCTTTGATGAATTTAAATTTTTTGGGCAAAAATGGGATTCTCCAGCCGTAAAACGCATTTTTCGATCAAAAAGACAGTTTTTTAGACGATCCAGCGCTGATAATCGCCAAAATTGCTCCAAACAGTGAATCCGCCGGATAATTGAAATGAAGGAAACACCGCCTGAATTACGTTCATATTAGGGAGATGTGGGTCCAGTGACTGAACAATCTGAGCATTTGAGCAGTGCTCAAATTGAAAACTACGGGAACCGTACGTCCGGTGCGGGACCGGATGCGGCCCAGGGTGACGAGCATCAGCGCGCCGCCAATCAGCCCATGGCTGACCGGCATATCGATCAAAGCACTGCTGATCAGAGCCTAACCGATAAGAGTGGCAATGATCTGCTTAGTAATGATCTGCTTGCGAACGATCAGCGCGTTGAAGCCCACCTCGCCGACTGCCCTTCCTGCCGCAATCGCTTGCTCGATTTCCATCGCAGCCACTTTGCGCTGCTGGCCCAGCCGGCCGGCGCTGGCGCGACGTCTTCCAGTCCGGGATTAGCGGATGCGAGGCTGACGAACTCGAAGTTGGCGGATTCCAAGTCGGCGGACTCTAAGTTGGCGGGCGGCGAGCTGGCGGATTCGAGGTTAGCGGATTCGACGTTAGCGGAATCCAAGGTGGTGGATTCGAGGCTGGCGGACTCCAAACTGGCGGATTCAGCGCAGCGGGAAGCCAAACCCACAGACTCAGCTCTCGCGGACACAAAATTCGCGAACTCAAAATACCCGGCGGTCCCCCAGGTGAGAACGGCTGCCACCCCGCAGTGCCTCAGCGACGACGCTCTTCGCCAGCTCGCAGCCAGCCTGTCCTCCAATGCTCCCATAAGCGACACTCTCGCCGCCAAACTCACTCAGCACGCCGCTACCTGCGACCATTGCGGCCCCCTGCTCCGGACTTTTACTGAAGACTTCTCTGACGATTTCACTCCAGAAGAACAGGAAGCGCTGGCCAACCTGAAAAGCGGATCAGCCGAGTGGCAGAAAAACGTCGCCAGACAAATGATGCAAGCTGCGCGTGTGAGTGGCACCGAAGATGCAAATGCAGCTACGGCAAGAGCAACCGAAGTCGGCAGTTCCCGCACGGCCGCCACCATTAAATCCGACAAAAAACTCTCCGCCGGAAAACCAGCCTCGACAGCTCCTGGCCGCAAGCCATTTTTCTGGAAATGGGTTCTCGTCCCCGCCACGGCTGCTGTCGTGGCCATTGCCGCTTTCAGCATCTGGTATACCCAGCGCGATACCCCGAAAAAAGTGGAACAGTATCTGGCCAAGGCGTATACGGAGAAGAGGCCAATGGAGATGAGGTGGCTGGGGGCGGAGTGGGGTCCTCCGCAAATAATCTTGGGATCGGCAGAGTCGGTTTTTTCGAAACCCGGCCCTCTCATTGACGCGGAAAAGATAATCAATGACCACCGCGCAGCCTCTTCTGG
>JBARNL010000066.1:0-3336 GCA_049802955.1 Candidatus Angelobacter sp. | reverse complement strand
GCTTTTACGGCCGCTTTCGCCGGCATCTGCATACGCTGGAAGTTTGCAGCGGCGTGCTCTTGATGGTGTTGGGTGTGCTGATCCTTACCCGCCATTTCACTGTGCTTTCCAGCTATCTTGGATTTTTAAACCGCTTTACGTTGTGAGGAAATTGTTTTGAACCGAAACGTCATCGTCGTCTTATGCGTGGTTGTAGTGATTACCGGATTCCTTCTGGTGGGCAAGCGCGCGTCCAAGCCCAAGGCTACTCTCGATCCATCCAAGCAGAACGTCAGCGGCTCGCCGGTGGCTTCAGGCACAGATCCTGCAATCGGGTCCCTTGCGCCGGAATTTTCTTTAAAGAGCGTTCCAGAGGGCAAAACCGTTTCGCTTTCTTCTCTGCGCGGCAAAGCGGTCATCGTGAATTTCTGGGCCACCTGGTGCGGCCCGTGCAAAATCGAGATGCCGTGGCTGGTTGACTTGCAGAAGAAGTATGGGGATCAGGGGTTGCAGATTGTGGGCATCACCAAGGACGATTCCGACGAAGCAACCATCGCCAAGTTCACCAAGAAAATGGGCGTGAACTATACCATCCTGGTGGGCAATCAGCAGGTGCAGGACCTATACGGCGGCGTTGGCGGCTTGCCGACATCATTTTTTGTAAATCGCTCCGGCAAAGTTGTGCATGAAATTATTGGCCTTGATAGCGAATCAAAGTTCGAAGACGCCATTAAGCAGGCGCTGCTCTAGCGGTTGATCGGCGCTCTGCAAAAAGCTATTTGAGGATTTTTCTTGTGGATAAGGGTTTTTGTGGATAGCGTTTTATGGATAAACGAGTTGTCCTGATTCTTGCTCTGGTTGTCGCCTTCACCGGCATAGTAATGATGGTGACAGCGCACTCGCGCGCAAATAATGTTATGGATCTCAGCGTCGCGCAGCCTTCTGGCGTGCAACAAGCCGCGAATCCTGATAGCGCAAAAAAAGATTCCGACGCTCCGCCGCCCGAGTTCCCAGAGCCGCAGAAAGGTTCACTGGCTCCGGACTTCTCGCTCAAGAATCTTTCCGATGGCAAAGATGTCAGCCTATCTTCTCTGCGCGGCAAAGCAGTGCTGGTGAATTTTTGGGCCACTTGGTGCGAGCCCTGCAAAATTGAAATGCCGTCGCTCGTCGACCTGCAAAAGAAATATGGCCAGCAGGGATTGCAGATTGTCGGCGTGGCCATGGATGACGCCGATGACAAAGAGATCACCACTTTCGCGCACAAAATGGGCGTGAACTATCTGGTGCTGCGCGGGACGGAAAAAGTTGGCGACCTTTATGGCGGAATCCAACACCTGCCCATGACCTATTACCTTGATCGTTCCGGCAAAGTGGTGGATGAAACCATGGGCATGGCGGGCGAAGCGACTTTTGAAGAAGCCATAAAACGCGCACTGGCGCAGGGCAGTTCACAGGGAGCGGAATGAAACCTTATCGGCTAATTTTGTTTGTGGTATGTATGTGCTTGTTGAGCAGCGCGCTGCTTTGCGTACAGGAAGCCCAAGCCCAGGGAACTCAAATGCAGGAGCCAGGCGCTCCCAAACCCCGCACCTTCGTTGATTTCGTTTCCGCCAATAATATAGTTGTTTCGCCCGGACACTCCGCGCCGGTGCAGTTCACTTTTCACGTTGAGGACCCTTACCACATCAATTCCAGCCATCCGCTTGCGGAAGAGTTGATTCCCACGCAGTTGCATTTTTCTCTTCCTCCTGAAGTGGCGTTCGGCAAGCTGCAGTATCCGGCAGGGAAGACGATGAGCTTCCCTTTTGATCCCAGCACCAAGCTCAGCGTATACTCCGGCGACTTTATGATTAAAGGCATTGTGATGGCGCCCGGACAGGCGTCATCCGGGACTTACACTATTCATGGCGAGCTGAAATATCAAGCCTGCGATAACAATGCGTGCTATCCGCCCAAGAAGCTGCCGTTTACTTTTAATGTGAAAGTCGGCAGCGGGAGCAAAGGTGTGCCCAAAGCGCGGGCAACAAAAACCAGTCCGCATATTCATAATTGAGCAAATAGCAGGATGGCAGTCGGCAATTAGCTTGAGCGTCGTAGTGCGAGCTAAGTGCCAATTGCTAATTGCTTTTTTACAGTTTCAATCCCCGCACTTCATGCATCTCCGGTAGCTGTGCGATTTCCTGCAATACAGCTTCCGGCGCTGGAGAATCAACTTGCACCACGGCAATCGCTTCCGCGCCATCTTTCAGTTCTTTGCGTCCCAGCGCAAAATTGCCGATGTTTACGTTGTGCCGGCCCAGCAACGTGCCAATTTTTCCCACCACGCCCGGCACGTCGCGATTGCGCATATAAATCAAGTTGCCGCCCAGCGGCACTTCAATATCGATTTCATCCACGCCCAGCAGGCGCAAGGAATTTCCGCGCAGCACGCCGCCGCGCACCTGCCGTTCGTCTGTAGTGGTTTTGAGCGTCACCGCAATCACATCCGCGGCGCTGCCGCTTGTGCCTTCAGTTTTCTTGCCTTCATGCACTTGGATTCCGCGCTCCTGCGCAATGGCCGCTGCGTTCACCACGTTTGCCCGCTCGGCAATGCGCTGGTTCAGCACACCCTGGATCGCGGCATTGCGGATCAGTTCAGTATTCCACTCGGCAATCCGTCCCGTATAACGGATGGAAATTTCCTGTATCGATCCTGCCGCCGGTACGATGTTGGCCAGGAACGCGCCTAACTTTTCCGCCAGCCTGACATACGGCTGCATCTGCGTGTACTGCTGATCGTCAAGCGACGGCATGTTCACGGCGTTCTGTATCACTCCGCGCTTCAGGTATTCGCGCACCTGGCTGGCAATCTGCACTCCTACCGCGTCCTGGGCTTCATTTGTCGATCCCGCAATGTGCGGCGTTGCGATCACATTCTCCATCGCCAGCAGCGGCGAATTCTTTGGCGGCTCTTCAGTGAAGACATCGAGCGCAATGCCGCCAATATGCTTGCTCGCCAGCGCCGCCGCCACCGCAGCTTCATCCAGCAGCTCACCCCGGGCACAATTAATGATGCGGACGCCTTTCTTCATCCTGGCCAGCGACTTTTCATTAATCATGCCGCCAGTCTGTGGCGTAAGCCCAACGTGCAGCGTCAGATAGTCGGACTGCGCGTAAACCTGGTCCAGTTCCGCCAGTTGAATCTCCTGCTCACGCGCCACTGACGGCGACACAAACGGATCATGCGCGACAACCTTCATATCGAAAGCGAGCGCGCGCCGCGCCACTTCCATTCCAACGCGTCCCAGCCCCACAATGCCCAGCGTCTTGCCCCGCAATTCGGTGCCTTGCAGTGACTTCTTTTCCCACTTGCCTGCG
>JBARNL010000065.1:0-1600 GCA_049802955.1 Candidatus Angelobacter sp. | reverse complement strand
GGTGGTAAGTGGGCCGTAAAACGATGAATAGATGGGTCGTTTACTAACTTTCGGACATAAATATTTTCTAATTCTAAAGAAAAACCTGTAGGGAGCATCATTGTGGTAAGGGTACAATAAGTGCGCTCGAATTCATTGGTTTTGTGACCTGAAGATACAACATTTAAATCCATTTCGGGTTCTAAGGAGACAGCACGGTGACGAAGCAAGATACTCGCCACCTTCTCGCTTTGATGAGCGAGTGGTTTAACGTAGCCTCCATCCTCGTTGCTGTTTTTGGAATTCTCGTTCACACATTCAGCAAGGACGAAGTGATGTGGTTGCAAGTTGCAAAGGGAGTGGCTTTCATCATTCTGGCTATGTTGATGTTTGGATTCGCAGCAATATTAAGATTGATGGAGAAGAGCCTCGAATGAGCACCCTTGTTTATCTCGGAATGTTGGCAGGAGTTAGTACCGGCATGTTTGTGTGGGGGCGCATACTGTTCAACAGAGTCAAAACTGAAGACGGTGTGACCCCATCCGGCCAAGGAAGGCGAGCCGCTAAGACTTCAGGTCCGTCTTTTGAAAGTGAAAGCAAGGTGTCCGACTCGCGATCCAATGCTGCAGCAGGCGGATCTGCAAAATCCGCAAAGCGCGAAAAAGCTGCTTAATCTTTTTGCTGCTAGGGCACATCAATAAATTAGTATTGGTACAATTTCCGCGCTTCTCTCACAACATCTTCTACCTTCGGCAAAAAGAAATGCTCCAGCGGCGGAGAGAACGGCACCGGCGTATCGAGCGCCGTGATGCGGACGATGGGGCCATCCAGATCGTCGAAAGCTTCTTCATTAATGATCGCCGCGAGTTCCCCGGCCAGGCCGCCTGTCTTTGTGTCTTCGTGTAGAAGAATGACTTTGTTGGTCTTTTTTACGGTCTGCGTGATTGCATCACGGTCAAGCGGACACAGCGTGCGAAGATCGATGATCTCAATTTCGATTCCCTCTTTGGCCAGTATGTCGGCGGCTTCCTGCGCGGTGTGGACCATGGCGGCATAGGTAATGATGCTCAAATCGCGGCCCTTGCGATGCACGCGGGCTTTGCCGATAGGGATGATATGACCATTTTCCGGCACATCTTCTTTAATGCGGCGATAGAGAAATTTGTGCTCGAGGAAAAGGACGGGATTGTTATCGCGAATGGCAGACTTGATCAGGCCCTTGGCGTCGCTGGGCGTGGCCGGCGCCACAACTTTCATTCCTGGCGTGTGCACAAAATGCATCTCGGGATTCTGCGAGTGGAACGGGCCGCCATGCACGCCTCCGCCGCAGGGCCCGCGCAGGACGAGCGGAGCAGGCGCGCCCCAGCGATAATGCGACTTCGCCACCATGTTCACGATCTGATTAAAAGCGCAGCCAATGAAGTCCATGAACTGAAATTCAGCCACGGGACGCATGCCGGTAAGCGCCGCACCAAACGCCGCGCCCACAATGGCCGATTCGGCAATAGGCGTATCGATGACGCGTTGCGTGCCAAAGTGATGGACAAAGCCGTCCGTGACTTTGAACGCACCGCCGTAAATGCCAATGTCTTCACCGATACAGAAGACGCTGGGATCAGAC
>JBARNL010000064.1:0-1889 GCA_049802955.1 Candidatus Angelobacter sp. | reverse complement strand
CTTTCTCGCGGACAATCGCCGCTTCTACACTCGTGAATTGCTCAAAGTAAACCAGACGATAGCATTTATATTTCGTTGTGAAATATCCGCCCTGATCATTTTTATGCTGCCAAATGCGCATAAAAAGAAGTGCTGTCACGCCCGTGTATAACGCACGGCGCGAAGTGCTTCCCATCATGTAAACGTAAGAGACTTTCTCCATCGATGAGGCACAAGGTCCCTCAGGGCTACTCGCCCGCTGACTGAAACGCGGGCTCGCTCACGCCCTTCGGGATGACGATCAAGTGAGAAGAAGATTATTACATTACGTACAAAAACTACACTACGTAGGAAACTACTGATAACCGAGAGGTCATTGAAGCAGCAGGAAATTCAAACTTGCAGCAGACCGTTCTATCCCCCCAGCTGTTGAAACTCTTTGATAATGTCCCCTTCCGGACTCATTAGAAGTGTCCCTTTAAACTGAGGACTCCAGCCAGGAGGACTCGTTGAAGAGGACAGCGATGAGTAGTCGCGAGCTGGAGCGCGTGGAAGTGATAGGACGAGTAGCGAGCGGCGCATTGAAGCTGAAGCATGCAGCGGAGATGCTGGAGCTGAGCTACCGACAAACCAAAAGGCTGTGGCGCCGGTATGGGAAGAAGGGACCAGAGGGGCTGAAACATGGTCATGCGGGCCGGTGCTCGAATCGAGGCAAGCCGAAGAAACTGCGGCGGCGGGTGCTGCAGTTGATCCAGAACAAGTATTGCGGAACAGAAGAGACGAGATTCGGACCGACGCTGGCGGCCGAACACTTGGCTGAAGAAGACGGGATCGAGGTGGACCACGAGACGCTGCGGCGCTGGATGTTAGCCGAAGGGTTGTGGAGCCGGCAGCGAAAGAGAACGAAGCACCACCAGCGCAGAGATCGCAAGGCCCATTTGGGTGAACTGGTGCAGTTGGACGGCAGCTTTCACGACTGGCTGGAAGGGCGAGGGCCGCGAGGCTGTCTGATGGACATGGTGGACGATGCCACCGAGCCGAACAGAGGCACGGCTGGGAAAGGAAGAGACGATCTGGGCGGCGGTGGGAGTGTTGCGGGGCTGGATCAAGAAGTATGGCGTGCCGCGGGCGCTGTATACGGACTGGAAGAACGTATACAAGCGGAAAGCCACGCCAGCCGAGCAGTTGCGGGGGCAGGTGCCACTGACGCAGTTCGGACGGATGTGCCAAAAGCTAGGAATACGGATCATCGCGGCCAGTACGCCGCAGGCCAAAGGACGAGTGGAGCGTGTCCATGGAGTGCATCAGGACCGGCTGATCAAGAAGCTGCGGCGGCAAGGGATCGCCAGCTACGAAGCGGCGAACCGGTATCTGGAAGAGCAGTATCTGGCGGAGCACAACCGTCGTTTCGCGCGAGTGGCTGCCGAGCCGGAAGATTATCATCGGCGGAAGCCACCAGCCTGGGAGTTACGGCAGATCTTCCGCTTGGAGACCGAGCGGACAATCGGCAACGACTGGGTGGTCCGGCATCATGGCCGTTATCTGCAACTGCAACCTGAGCGGAAGCACCGCCGATCCAGCAAAAGTAAAGCTCTTGTGTGCGAATGGGAAGACGGCAGCATGGCGATCTACCATCAAGGCGAGAAGATGAGCTTTCGCGAGCTATCCGAGGCACCGCCGAAAGCGACTCGGCCTCATCCAGCGGTCGCTGCGGTGAGACTTAGAAAACCCGCCAAGCCTGACCATCCGTGGCGGCAAAGTTATAACAGCATGCAGCCAGCACTTGTGGCAGTGCCACGGTTTAGACTGCGCCCTTACGCTTCGCCCTAACGGGCTCCGCTTCAGGGCGCGGTCCAACCTCAAAAACAACTTAAAAAAGGGGACACTTCTAATGAGTTAAGCAAGGGGAC
>JBARNL010000063.1:0-3533 GCA_049802955.1 Candidatus Angelobacter sp. | reverse complement strand
CGTGACTAGTGAAACGTATTAATAAAGAGGCCCCTTCTTCAGGGGCCTCTTTATGGTTAAAAAACAGGTTTTAGAACGCCGGCAGTTCCAACACTGCACCGGTCGAGTGTGGCACGCCAGGCAAATGGCCTGTCACAGTCACCCAGATGACTGAACCGGTTGCATTTTCCTCCAATGGCGAAGGCGATGTAGCAATGCCGTTGATGCGGGCGTCGCCAAGCTGGCTCCCATCCGCCAGTTGTACCTGCCGGACCGCCACAATCGTGCCATCCTGCCGCATGCGAACAATTGTGTTGTCGCCGCGGTTGGCCACGTAAATGTCTGAGCCTTCATTCAGGGTGGTGTTGCTGGAAAAGTTCGTGTCGTCGGTTTCCGGAACCACCGGCGCCAGGTCGATAGGCCGGTTAAAGGCGTCCGAGTTCAAGTGATGAATTCCCGTTACCGTGAAAACCGTGTTGGCGGTATTAGGAGCAATGTCCAGTACCGTAATCCGGTTGTCAAACGGCTCGCTGACGAAAAGGTTCACTGTGGGCGTCCAATTCAGGACCACACCTTCGCGAGGAGTTACACCACTGGGGCTGCCGTCGCCATCTCCAGTGCCATCATCCTGCCGTCCGATCAGCGGACTTATGGTCCCCGGAGGCACCAGACCATCAATACCTTGCAGGGTGTGCTCCTGCACGATGCTGCCGTCGGCTTCCACAACAAAGAAAACTGCTTTCTTTGAGCCGTCAGGAGAGGCGCCCATAAATGCGGTTGCCACCGCGCCGCTGTTCAGCCCTCCGGGAACCACCTGTGAGGCTGAAGGCGGGATAACTCCCCGGTTAGTCAGGTTATCGAAATAAACGCCGCCAAGCTTTGCATTAGGCGCACCTGCCAGCCCGAATCCCTGCGGATCGAGAATCGTGGAAGTACCAGGGCCGTTCAGTCCGCTCGGAGCGTTCGCGGGCCAGAGCCGTCCGAAGGCCCAGTTCATAGAGATACCCAGCGGATTGCTTGCTCCGGTAAAATTCGCCGTCGCCGCTCCCGGATTCGCGATGCTGTTCAAGAATGCGGCATTGTTGGCGGAGAAAACCTGGACGCTCCCGCCCAGAGTAGAAGCCTGGCCTCCAGCCGAGGCAAAGTCGGCGGGAATCACCAGCGTTAAGGAACCCGTGGGATCGATAGAGAGGAATGATCCCGGCAACTGATCGGTGCGGGCCAGAGGCGATCCGAAATTCGAACTGCTGCCGACCAGGATGCGCACCGGATCGAGCATATGTCCGGGCTGCGTGAAGGCATGCAGGGAGGGCTTGTCATGAATAGGCCCGCCGGGCAGAAACGTTCCCACCGCGCCGATGGAACCAGCGCCCGGTATCCCGACCGCCACAATGCGGCCCCGCAAAGCAGGCTGCTTGCCGTCATTGCCATTGTTGTCCTTGGCCTGCGCAACGTTCAAGCTACCCAGCAAAACAACCCCTATCGCCAATTGCACAATGCCACGAAAACTTCTCTTCGATCCGAGTTTCATGTTGTCGCTCCTTTTCGAACTTTTGGAATTGGTGAATGAATTCATTTTTTTTAGGAGTGGACGAGCAGACCCGGATAACGGACCACCAACCACGAACCTGCTTTCCCAACTCGATAAAAAATCCGCAAAACAACTTTTCAAAATCGGCTGGAAGGGGGTCCAGCTTTGGGGAGGTTAGGTGAGCGATCATAAATGCTGGTCCGTGAGGTTCATCCGTTACGGAGGGTCAGCGGCCTGCAAAAAGGTCTTCAGAGGGCTAGTAGGCTAAACACGCGGATTCTCTGGACTTAACCGCATTATGCTTAATCTCCGCATGCTGTTTATTTTCCCGATTTGGAACTTAAGGCCATTAAATGCTTCATGTGCAGTCACATTTTTCATGGGATTGTTACCCCGGTCACAGGCCGTTTCGGCGAAGAGAGTCCTTTATATATGTAGGACTTATTAAGGGATCGGAATGCAATGGTAATCTTCCAGCCGGTACAGAATCCTTTTTGCGTCGCCTGCATGCCGGGTCTTGTTGATTGTTCCAGCGTTCGCTCCATCGTGCTATTCTGAAATTTGATCATGCGTACTTTCTTTCTCATCCTCTTTCTGTTGATTGTTGTGCCAGTTGTGGCTCTCTTTTCCATGTCTTCCACTCCAGTGGTGACTCTGCCGTCTTCGCTTACGGCACTGGGGCAGTCCACCCCAATCACCGTTCACGTTAGCGATCCTCATGGCATTCGCAGCGCTGTGGCCACCGTGGAGCAGAATGGCTCCAGCTACAAAGTTTGGGACCTGGAGCAGCCTTCACACCGATTACGCTGGAAAGGCGGGGTCGCGGACGCTGCTTTCACTTTCAACGCCGGCGCAAAGGCCACCCCGCAGCTCAAAGATGGCAAGGCCCGCCTGATCGTGGAAGCCACGTCGAATGATTTTCGCGCAAAGACGGTCAGCACTGAGCGCGAAGTCACAGTCGTCACGCGATCGCCGTCCGTTAGCGTGGATTCAGACCAGCACTATCTTTATTTAGGCATGGCCGATCTGGTCACGTTCAACGTCTCCGGCTACGCCAGTGAATCCGGCGTGCGTGTGGGCGACGAGAAATTTCGCAGCTGGCCCATGCCCGGCGGCAAACCCGGATTGTTTTCACTCTTTGCTTTTGCCTGGAACATGCCTGCCGGAACGCCTCCACTGGTCTATGCCACTGATCCAGCCGGTAACGAAGTCACCGGACAGATGGTTTACGAGTTCCCGAAGAAAGACCAGCCAAAGTATCGGGTGCGCGACCTGCAACTGGACGATAAATTCATCCAGAAGGTAGTGAACGAGCTTGATCCCAACGGATCAGGCAATCCGGTGGAGCGGTTTGTGAAGATCAATAGTGAGATGCGTCGCGCCAATAACAAAACGCTGGCCGATCTCCGCCTGAAGACCGCCGACCATTTTCTCTGGTCGCAGCCTTTCAAGCAGCAATCCAATTCCAAGGTGGAAGCAAACTTCGCCGACGTGAGCAACTATATCTACCAGGGAAAGAAAATCGACCAGCAGGTCCATCTGGGCTACGATCTTTCCATTACGCAGCATGTGGGCGTGGAAGCCACGAATGACGGACGCGTTGTTTACGCCGCGCCTCTGGGCATTTATGGCAACTGCATCGTTGTGGATCACGGCTACGGATTGCAATCCATCTATGGCCACCTGAGCCAAATCGACGTGCATGAGGGCGACATGGTAAAGCGCGGCCAGATCATGGGCAAAAGCGGCATGACCGGCATGGCCGGAGGCGACCATATTCACTTCAGCATGCAGTTGGAAGGCATCCAGATTGACCCGAAAGAATGGTGGGACGCTCACTGGATCAAAGACCATATCGCCAAGCGGGTGGATTTGCCGGGATTCAATTACTGAGTGTAGTGTTTCAAAAATAGCTGCACGTATCCCGCGTCCATCCGCGCCAATCCGCGGTAAGGTTTTTCACTTTGGTTTCCGCGCTGATCAGCTTCATCCGTGTAAATCAGCGGTAAGGTTTTGTTTCTTG
>JBARNL010000062.1:0-1796 GCA_049802955.1 Candidatus Angelobacter sp. | reverse complement strand
CGGTAATCGTGAGCATGCCAATCAACGCGCCAGCCACAAAAACGTACAGGTAATGCATAGGGACGGGGATCTTCAAAAGCTCCCCTTCCGCATTCCTTGCCACCAACATGATGTAAAAACGCTTTCGCAAAATGCTTACTCCCTGTTAGTGATTTCCCGATTCAAAGTGCCCTGGGCTGGTCCTGCTGAATACGCCCTGCTGGGTACGTCCGGCTGGTACGCTCCTAGAAGTTCGCACAGCCCTTTTGACCGGTTAAAATTCCTTTTGCGCTGCCGGTCTGAGCCGAGCAGCTAAAGGAATATGAAATGTTGGATAACCTTAACAAGCCACTTTGGCACTGTCAACGCAGAACGGCCAAAGTTGAGTAACGAAGGTCGGCTGCTGAGGCTTGGCTTTGAACGCGTAACGGGCATGTCCTTCCGGTTGGCGCATGGCGGACTTGTTTCGTCAATTCCATTCGGCAACCTCGCAATGGCCGATGCACCCGGATTTGTAAGTCTTTGCTTTTGATATAGTTATAAACTCTAAATGACGAGCGAAAGAAGCTTAATTCAGCAAATTCGCCGGATGGCGATCTCTTCCTTGAACCGGGCCGTCAAAACGGGCATTGGCGATGATTGCGCCGTCCTGCGCCTCAATCCCGGCTACGAATTGCTGGTCACAACCGATTTGTGCCTTGAAGACGTGCATTTCCGCCGCGCCTGGCACCCGCCAACCGCTGTGGGCCACCGCTGCCTAACCCGCGGCCTGAGCGACATTGCCGCCATGGGTGGCGAACCGCTGGCATGTTTCCTGTCTTTGGGCCTTCCCGCCAATCTGCCCCGGGTCTGGGTAAACGGCTTTCTGCGCGGTCTGATGGCTTTGGCCCGCCGTTACAAAGTCCAACTCGCAGGTGGTGATGTTTCTTCTGCTCCACAGATCACGGCAGACATCGTCGTTACCGGCCAGGTTCCCTCCGGGACATCCATTCTCCGGTCTGGGGCTAATCCCGGGGACCGTATTTACGTCACCGGGTATTTAGGCGGTTCAGCCGCAACCCTGAAGCAGCTCGTCGCTGGCAAAGCGATAAAGCCCACAAGACCCAACCCATATTTTTACCCCATGCCACGGCTGGAAGTGGGAAGCTGGCTGAGAAAAAACCGTGTGGCAACCTCAATGATTGATCTGAGCGACGGTATCTCTGTTGATTTGGCCCATATTTGCATCGAAAGTGGAGTGGCTGCCACTCTGATATCCAAGAAGATTCCTATTGCGAAAAATGCCGATCTTGAGCTGGCTCTCCACGGCGGCGAAGATTACGAGCTCCTTTTCACGGCAGCGAAACGAGCCAAAATTCCTCCCCAAATTCTCGGAGCCAGGATCACGGAAATTGGTGAGATCAGGAACCGCAAAGATTACTCCTCAGCAATACATATTCTGGGCGACAATGGCAAAGTCAGGGCGTTGCCTAAACTCGGATGGGAACATTTTGCAAGGCGTCGCTGACTGTGTCTCGGGCCAATATGAAGGAATCGCAGACGCAGTAACTTTCAACAATCTCGCACGTAGGATGGTTTATGAGCTCTCCAACCGGTCCAACTCCGCCACCGCCACCGATGTATCCAGTCGCATCTTCGCCCGTCTCACCCGAACCGGGTGGCCCCGGTCTTTCTGAGCCGCAACGCCTCGTCAACACCTTCATCGCGCCAAGCAAGACGTTTACCGACATTAGGCGCAATGCGAGTTGGTGGGTACCATTTTTGTTGATTTCTATTTTCTCAATCTCTTTCTTTGTCATGATCGATAAGAAGGTCGG
>JBARNL010000061.1:0-1879 GCA_049802955.1 Candidatus Angelobacter sp. | reverse complement strand
GAGCAGCGCCTTGCGATAACGCTTCATCGTGGCTCCCGCTGAAAGCGTTGGCTGCGGAGCTGCGGGTTCGAACGAATCATCAGCGGGGTGAGCAACTCGCACCTCCTCTTCCTGCGGCACCAATTCCGGTTGCGGTGTTTGCAGCTGAGTAGCCATTTTAATTTCCTCCCAGATACTTATTCACATCTTTTTGTGCCGATCCCATGGCCCGCAGCAGAGTGAGCTTGGCCAGGTTGTGCGCAAAGAGACTGGAAATGTAGTTTTCATTGGCGGCAGCCACGTCCTGCTGCGCCTGGATGATCTCAAGATTGTTGGTTACGCCGTTCAGGAATCGGTCGCGGGCCTGGTCCAGCGTGCGTTGTGCAAGCTGGCTGTTTTTCTCCGCTACTTTTACTGCGCTGTCCGCGGCCTGGAGATCGGTAAACGCGTTACGCACTTCATAGTCCACGCGTCCTACTATGTCGGCGTATTCAGATTGGCGGCGATCCAGCTGCGCGGAGGCGTCCTGAATATCAGAGCGAATGCGTCCGCCAGTAAAAATCGGCAAAGAGACCGTTGCAACGACGGAGTAAGTTGTGTCCGACCGCGCCAAATTTTTGCCAATGCTGCCGTAGTATCCGTTTAAACTTATGCCGGGCGCGCGTTCAAGTTGAGCGGCGCGCTTGGCAAGTTGAGTAGCGCTGGCGGTAGCGGCGGCGGATTTGATGTCCGCGCGATCCTTACCGGCCTGAGCGAGCGATGATGCAAGGTCGCCTCCGATCCAGGGCTGGTAACCAGCTTTGCTGACGGTATTGAACTGCTGTCCGCTGGGCAGGCCGATCAAACGTGCAAGCGTCAATTTGTCTTTATCAAGATTTGCTGCGGCAACTGTCAGGCGTTGTTCACTTGTCTGCTTTTGGACTGTGGCGCGGAAGCCGTCAATCTCAGCAGCCAACCCGGAACTAACACGATTCAGCGCCTGTGCCACAAGTTCACGCGCAGAGTCCAGTTCGGCTTTCGCCGTTTCCCCCCGCGCCTCACTTGATTGCACCTGGAGATATGCGGTGCCGACGGCGAGCGCCACCACGTTGCCGGCATCGTCCAGTTGCAAACGTTGCGCCTCTGCGGCCTGCTTCGACGCGCGATATCGATACAGGGAATCAAGGTTTAAACCGTTATCAGAAAATGTGAGATAGCTTTCCTGATAACCAAACTGGCCCGTCGAAGCAGGAAGGCCGGGAAGTTTCAATCCAATGGCAACACGATTCAGGTTGTCAAGATTTTGGCGCAGCAGCGCAGAGACGCTGGGGACCATCGCAGAAAGAGCGCGTAAACGCTGCGCCTGCGCCTGCCGCAGCGAAGCCTGATTTTCAATTACGCCAAGGTTGTAGCGGAGTCCGCGGGTGATTGCGTCAGTGAGCGAGAGCGGGATTGGATCACTGGACACGGTCCCCGTGGGCACGCTGCCCAGGAATGGATTTTGCTGCTGTCCGGCTAGCGAACTTGGAGTGGTGCTGTTGGCGGCTGGATTGATGGTTCGCGGTGTGGCAATGCTGCCCAGCTCGAAGGATGCTGTATTCTGCTGTGCAAGAGCGTAAGGCGACAGACTTGCAGCGATGACAACGATGATCGTGTAAAGCGTTTTTGATTGCTGCCCAAGTATCTTCATAATTGCCTCAGTGAGCTCCTGTGGACCCGGCGCTGCGATACGGCTTGGTCATGAGCGCCAGAACCAGGGTGCCCAGCGCCACCCAGCCAAGCACATAAAAACAATCCAGCGAGCCCAGAAATGCCGCCTGTTGAGTGGCCACGCCGGAGATCAGGCCGTAAGCTTTTTGTGAAGCGTCGGCGGCACTTGATCCCGCTCCGCTCAAAGATTGGGTAATGGTTTCCAGCCTCT
>JBARNL010000060.1:0-2605 GCA_049802955.1 Candidatus Angelobacter sp. | reverse complement strand
GCCGCGCATTCACGAGTCGTGCTATATCGATGAGTCCGCCCAGATCATTGGCGACGTAGAAGTCGGTGAAAATTCCAGCGTGTGGATGAACGCCGTAGTCCGTGGTGACGTGTTCGCCATCCGCATTGGCAAAAACTCCAACGTGCAGGATTGCAGCGTGCTCCACGGCATGCGCCATAAATACGGCGTGACCGTGGGTGATTGGGTCACCGTGGGCCATTCGGTCACGCTGCACGGCTGCACCATCAGCGACCGCTGCCTGATCGGCATGGGCTGCATCATTCTGAACAATGCCAAGATTGGCGAAGGCTGCATCATCGCCGCCGGCACCGTGATCCCGGAAGGCACTATCATTGAGCCGTACTCGCTGTGGATGGGCGTTCCCGGCAAATTTAAGAAGAAGATTGATGACGAAGAGACTCAGAAGACGATCCTGATGTACGGCAAGAATTATTTCGATTACACGCAGATCTATCGAAAGGAATTTGGCTCAAACAGGGACTAACAATGAAAGTCGAAGTCGTAATACACAAGGCAGACGAAGGCGGGTTTTGGGCAGAAGTGCCTGCAATTCCGGGATGTGCGACTCAGGCTGACAGTTATCCGGAATTGCTAGTGAACGTACGAGAAGCTATTCAAGGCTGTCTCTCTGTTATCTAGAATCATATTTTGTGCAAAATCTCTTTTGGCTAATTGCTAACGGCTAATTGCTAATGGCTGCTTCCATCAAATCCGTCCGCGGCACCCGCGATCTTCTACCTCCTGAAACCGAGACGTGGAACTTCGTAGAAGCTATCGTGCGCGATGTCTTCCGCGTGTACCACTTCCAGGAAATCCGTACGCCCATTCTTGAAGACCTGCAACTCTTTCAGCGCTCCGTGGGTGAAGAGACCGACATTGTTTCCAAAGAGATGTTTGCCTGGGAAGATCGCGCGCGTGCCCAGAGCGAGAAAGGCCAATGGCTCGCGCTTCGGCCGGAGAACACTGCCGGCGTTGTGCGCGCTTATATCGAGCACAAGCTGTGGGAGCGCCCCGGCTTGCAGCGCTTTTATTATATTGGCCCGCAGTTTCGCCGTGAGCGTCCGCAGAAAGGTCGTTACCGCCAGTTCTACCAGATCGGCGCTGAGGTGATTGGGCCAAGTGCCGCCGGAAGTGAATCGCCCGCGGTGGATGCCGAACTTCTTGAGATGCTGGCCAGCCTGCTTGATCGTCTCGGCATTCAGGGCTGGAGCCTGAAGCTCAACTCTGTGGGCTGCGCCAATGATCGGCCAATTTATTTGCAGGCGCTGCGTGACGCGCTAAAAGACGTAGTTCACACCATGTGTTCGGACTGCCAGCGCCGTGCGGAAACCAATCCGTTGCGCGTGCTGGACTGCAAAATTCCTGAAGACCAGCCGATCATTGAAAAGCTGCCGCGCATGGCCGACTACCTGGATGAAAGCTGCCGGGCGCACTTTGCCGAGGTGCAGAAACTTCTTACGGCGATGGAAGTTCCGTTCATCATCGACCACCGTCTTGTGCGCGGACTGGACTATTACACCCGCACCGCATTTGAATTCACACACGGCGCCTTGGGAGCGCAAAACGCCATCCTGGGCGGCGGACGTTATGACGGGCTTTCCGAATCGCTTGGCGGGCCACCTGCGCCGGGTATCGGCTTTGCTATCGGTGAAGACCGCCTGGTGATGACATTGCAGGAATCCGCCGGTATTGCCGCTCGTCCTGCCGATGTTTACATCGCGCCGCTGGGCGCAGGTATGAACCTACACGCTGCAAAGCTCGCGCGTGAACTGCGCCGGAAGGGCGTAGTGGTGATAGCGGGTGACGAAACTTTCAAGCTGAAAAAATCGCTTGAGACTGCCAGCAAACTCGGTGTCCGGTTCGCGCTGATCTTGGGTGAAAACGAAGTCAGTTCCGGGCAGTATGCCTTGAAAAACCTCAGCACCGGCGAGCAGGCGGGCGTGAGCAAGGCGGAGATTGCCGGGATTGTGTCCACCCGAAAGTAAGCTCTTATCTGAAGTCCCGAAGCGCAGCGAAGGATTGTAGTTGATCCGAAATCAGCCGCGAATCAGCGCGAAAATGAGCGAATTTGTTTGGAGGCCCAATTAGGATGCATTCGTGTTCATTCGCGTGAATTCGCGGCCCAACCTTTATAATCAAAGTTTTACCTGAACAGGAAGGTACATTCTTTGTCGCTTGATTTTTTAGGTGATCTTCGTCGCACGCAAATGTGCGGAGAACTGCGCCCGGAGCACACGGGGTCGCAAGTGATTTTGCTGGGCTGGGTGAACCGCCGGCGCGATCTGGGCAACGTGATTTTTATCGACATCCGCGACCGCAGCGGCATGACGCAACTTGTCTTTGACAAGAGCGCAAATCCAGCAGTACATGAGAAGGCCAGCGCGTTGCGCTCAGAGTATGTAATCGCGGCGATTGGCAAGGTTCGCCGGCGCGACGCTGACACCGTCAACCCGAATATCACCACAGGCGAAGTTGAAGTCACCGTGGATGAGCTCAAGCTGCTCAATGAATCCAAGCTGCCGCCGTTTTTGCCCAGTGAAGCGGGGCCGATTAACGAGGAAGTGCGGCTCAAGTACCGTTACAT
>JBARNL010000059.1:0-4056 GCA_049802955.1 Candidatus Angelobacter sp. | reverse complement strand
CCGTCAGCTTGGCAACCAGCAGTTTCTGGCCAAAGCTCCAACTCCGGTGGTTGAAGGTATACGCAGACGTCAGGGTGAATTGCACACGCTGATAGAAAAAGGAAAGACCGCATTAGCAAAGCTGGTTTAAGCTAAAGAACGATGGATTGGCACAGCAGAAGAATAAGCGCAATTCTGGAGCACGCGCTCCTTGAGGACCGGGCGACAAGTGACGCCACGTCGCGCGCCTGCATTGACGCGCAGCAGCGCGCCACTGCCACCATCCTGGCTAAGCAGGATTGCATTCTCGCTGGCGTAGGTGCAACCGCCCGCATTCTGGAAATTTACGAGCACCTTGATCGCAACGTGATCGGCCACCCGGAAGTGATCAGCCATGGCGAAATCTTTGATGGCGTCCGGCTGCATAAAGGCCAGGCTATTGCAGTGGTGCGGCACAATGCGCGTGCATTGCTTTCCTGCGAGCGCGTGATCCTGAACGTACTTCAGCGGCTAAGCGGCATTGCCACCACTACCCGCAAATATGTTGATGCGATCCACGGCACCAAGGCCCGGATTCTGGACACACGCAAGACCGCTCCGGGACTGCGCGTGCTAGATAAGTACGCAGTCCGCTGTGGCGGAGGTCAGAACCATCGGCTTGATCTCTCTGACGGTGTGCTCTTAAAAAATAACCATATCGCGCTGGCGGGAGGCGTGGCTGTGGCATTGCAGAAAGCGCTGCGCAACCGCCGCGAGGAGCAGCCGATTGAAATTGAAGTGAGGTCGCTGGCTGAGTTGGATGAAGCCCTGGCCAATGGCGCCGAGAGCAGTCTTCTGGACAATATGAAGGTTGAAGATGTCCGCCAGGCGGTGCAGCGTGTGGCGGGCCATTCGCGGCACGTTCCAATAGAGGCTTCGGGCGGCATTCGGCTGGAAAACGTTCGCGACTACGCTGAAACCGGCGTGGATTACATTTCTGTTGGCGCGCTTACTCATTCGCCGCAGGCAGTGGATCTGAGCATGCGGATCGTTCCCGCATAACAGGCGCATGCTTAGGCTGTTAAAGTAGTAAACTGCATATTCTCCGATTCCAAGGCCCACGCGGTGGAAAGGTCCTTAAAATTCGCGCTCGCGAAAGCCCTGACCCGTAACACTGGGCGACAATTTCTAACGCTATCAACAACATAGAATTGGCGCGGGAGTTAGCGGCAGAGATTCGGTATTATAAGCAGGCTAAATAACTACAAGAGAAGACAGTCTGAAAAAAGGAGAACTTCGTACTCTATGCGTAAAATTCTGGGATTGCTGTTGGCGGTAGTTGCCGTTTGCGGTTCTGCGCTGGCCGCGGATGAATACAAAATTGACCCCAACCATTCGTCAGTAAACTTTGCTGTAACTCACTTGATGGTCAGTACCGTGAATGGCCGATTCAATACGTTTGAGGGAAAGGTCCTTTTTGACGACAAGGACGTCAAAAAGTCTTCGGTTAGCGTGGACATTAAGACGGCCAGCATTAACACTGACAATACTTCTCGTGACAACGATCTGCGCTCGGCCGGGTTCTTTGATGCGGAGAAATTTCCCGACATCACATTCCAGAGCAAATCGATTGAAAAGAAGGGTAATGATTACGTGGCCCATGGCACGTTGACAATCAAGGGCGTTTCCAAGGATGTAGACCTGCCGTTTGAGCTAAAAGGGCCGGTCGATGCCGGAAAGATGGGTAAAGTGATGGGCGCGCACGCCAGCCTCACCGTGAATCGCCAGGACTTTGGCGTGTCCAAAGCGCCGGGAATGGTGGGTAATGACGTAAAAATCGACCTCAACGTTGAAGCTCATATGGCGCCGCCCGCCGCTGCAAGGAAATAAATATCGTGATGAACCCGGAGTATCTATTGCCGGAGTTGCTCGCGCCTTTGGTGCGCAACACCATCTTTTCCGGCAATATTCATCATTGCGTACAGGCGGACTCCACCAATTCAATTGCGTTGCGTGGAGCCGCGCTGGCTGGCGAGCACCTTGATGACACTCCGGAAGGTGCTGTTTTTCTGGCTGAAGAACAGACCGCCGGCCGCGGACGCAGCGCCCACTCCTGGCACTCAGAGCGCGGCACTGGCATTTATTGTTCGTTCTTGTTGCGCCCGCCCATGACGCCCTCAGAAGCGCTGTGGCTTTCGCTGATCGCCGGCGTGGCAGTGCAGGATGCAGTGAGGGAAACAAGCGGCCTGGCCGCCGATATCCGCTGGCCCAATGACCTGCTGATCAATGACAAGAAATTTGCCGGCATCCTAACGGAAATGAGTTCTGAAGGGAATAAAGTGCATCATGCCGTGATCGGAATTGGCCTGAATGTAAACCAGAAGAGTTTCCCCGATGACCTGAATGGATCGGCCACCTCCATGTGTATTGAAGGCGGCAGAGAATATTCGCGGAAAGATGTAGCGGCTGCGCTGATCCGCGCGCTGGACCGCGAATACCGCGCTTTGCTTCGCGCCATGAGCAGCCCGATTCGTACTCCGGCGCTGCGCTTTGAGCCCATTATGAGGCGCGTGGAGTCTCGCTCTACTTATGCCCAGGGCAAGCTCGTGTACGTGGATGAAGATGGCGGCTACCACGGCGTGACCGATGGCCTAGATCCTCGCGGTTTCCTACGCGTCCGTACAGACAATGGTTTGCGTATCGTGATTTCCGGAAGCGTCCGGCCTGGGAGGAAAGATGCTCCTGGTTGTTGACGTGGGCAATACCAACACCGTGTTGGGGGTCTATGAGAACAACGCTCCCGGTTTTGCCGGTAAAGCTGCGGGCCCTCGCCTGATGGCCCATTGGCGCGTTGCCACGGTGATGACGCATACCGTGGACGAATACGGCGTTCTCTTCCGCAACTTGTTTGCCATCGGAAAAGTTGAAGTTGATGAGGTGCGTGGGATAATCGTTTCTTCCGTAGTGCCACCTATGGATTCCACACTGCGCGAAGTCTGTGAACGCTACTTCCATCTCAAGCCATTGTTCGTGGAGCCGGGCATCAAGACTGGTATGCCAGTGCTCTATGAGAATCCGCAGGAAGTGGGTGCAGACCGCATTGTGAACGGCGTGGCCGCCTTTGAAAAATTTGGCGGCCCATGCGTCGTTGTTGATCTAGGCACGGCCACCACATTTGACGCGATTTCCCACCAAGGAGAATACCTGGGCGGAGTAATCTCTCCCGGCATCGGCATTTCAGCCCGGGCTCTTTATGAGCACACAGCGCGGCTCCCATTAGTCGATATTCGCAAGCCGTCAAAAGTTATTGGCACAAATACTGTCGGCAGCATTCAGGCCGGCCTGTTCTTCGGCTACCTGGGATTAGTGGACGGCATTCTGGAACGCCTTATCAATGAGTTGGGACCCGATACAAAGGTCGTGGCGACCGGCGGCTTGGCTAGCCTGATTGGCGACCACTCAAAGTACATCAAGAACGTGGACGATCTGCTTACTCTCGATGGACTCCGCATCATCTGGGAACGCAACAACGCGGCGCAAAAACAGAAGCCCGCTTCCTGACGGCCCCTGCTGTGGACAACTACTTTAACTACTACACCGAAATTGAACAGCACTTCTGTAGAAGACGGGGCACGCTTCTGACTGTTTCCACGCTCGATTGGGCCTTGATGACCACATGGAAAGAAGCAGGAATTCCGCTGGAAGCCGTACTGCGCGGGATCGATGAGGCTTTTGATAAGTATGAGCGGCGGCCATCGAAAACGCAGAAGATCAATGGTCTGGCCTGGTGTGCGCAAGCTGTGCTTACCGCCGCGGAGGATATGAAAGAAGCCGCAGTCGGCGTACATCCGGAAAAAGTTAATGCTGATCCGGGACTGCAACAAGAAGAAATAGCCCGCTATTTGGCCGCAAATGCTGCAAAGCTTCGGCAGGTAAAGGCAGGCACTGCGGTAACGTTGGTTGCGGAAGAGTGTGCTGTTACACTAACGGACTTAGCCTCAACCCTGGCTATCGCATCGATTCCACGATTGGAGGACCTGGAAAGGCGGCTCACCGTGATGGAAGAAAAACTTCTTGCCGCCCTGACCATGACCACTC